>JAAYHZ010000443.1 GCA_012744235.1 Clostridiaceae bacterium | reverse complement strand
TAAGAGAAATCCGAAAAGAGGAAATGATGGAAATAAGCCGGATGATATCTACCGTTGCTAAAGACTACGGTATTACGGTAAAGGCCTGCTGTGAAGAATCTTTCCTATCGGAATGCGGTATGGAAAAGGCAAGCTGCATCGACAAAGCTCTTATTGAAAAAATTTGCGGGTACGGTCTTGATCTTAAAAAGGATAAAAATCAACGGCACGGCTGCGAATGCTATGAAAGCGTCGATATCGGTGCATACAACACATGCAAAAACGGCTGTATCTACTGCTATGCCAACTACAGTATGGAATCCGTAGAGAAAAACGATAAAAGGCACGATCCGAAGGGAGAGCTCTTGATCGGTGAAGTTCAGGAATACGAGAAAGTCATTTTAAAAGATGTAAAATCCAATGTAAATAAGCAAATGAAATTGTTTTGAAAAAGCACCTTACTTTTTAAAATAAGGTGCTCTCCATTTATATACAACCATGAAGCCTTGCCTCTTCCTCCTCTATGACCTTTTTATCGATTCTTTGGAACAGAATATTTACATTCTCCGGTTCTCGGCCGGAAGGAATATGAATATATTGCCACACGGGCTTTTCGATTTTCAGCATCCTCCTTACTTTCTCCGAAGAAAAGGGTAGGAAAGGCTCGAGAAGACAAGAGAGATTGGCGATAATCTGCACGCAAGTGTTTAGCGTTTCCTTGCACTTATTGTTATCGCTCTTTACGGTTATCCACGGTTGTTCCTCGTCGAAGTACTTATTGGCCGCTCTTACCAATGAAAAGATCCCTTCCAACGCTTCTTTGAAATTTCCTTGCTCAATCCGTTCCCCGGTTTCCGTATATAGCTTTTGAATTTGCCTTATAAAATCGAGATTGACAGGGGAATCGGGGACTTTGTTTTCAAAATACTTTTGGATAAATACCAAACTGCGGTTTACAAAATTCCCGTAAGCCCCCAAAAGCTCTCCGTTATGGCTGTGGACAAATTCTCGCCAAGTAAAGTCCGTATCTCTTTTTTCGGGACCGCTAGCGATGAGAAAATACCGTATGGAGTCGGGATCGTAACGATCCAAAATATCCTTTACCCAAACGGCCCGGTTTTCGCTTGTAGATATTTTTCTTCCTTCGAGAGTTAGGTACTCGCTTGATATGATCCTGTCCGGGAACTTCAGCGTAACGTCGGTACGCCCAAAAAGCAGCGAAGGAAGAATTAGGGTATGAAAGGGAATGTTATCTTTCCCGTGCACGTAATATTGCACGGCACTGTTCCAAAATTCGTAAAAATCCATTCCGAAACGAAGACATAGGGTATGGCACATGGAAAGATATCCAAGCACGTTTTCCGCCCAAATGTATATTTTCTTGCCTTCGTATCCTTCCTTCGGAACGTCGATACCCCAATCCAAATCTCGAGTCAGGCTTCGATCCCGTAATCCTTCTTGAAGATACCTTTTGGACATTTCATACGCGTTTTTTCTCCATTCGCCATGGCTTTCTATATATTCACCGAGGACCTTCTTCATTCGTGTAACGGCCAAATAAAGATGCTTGGAAGGACGGAATTCCGGTATATTCCCGCAAAGAGAACATACGGGCTGAATTAGTGTTTTCGGATCCGGTATATTGCCGCATGCTTCGCATTGGTCACCTCTTGCCGCTTTTCTGCAATGAGGGCATATGCCTTTTAAATAACGGTCCGGCAAGAATTGCTCGCATACCGGGCAATAGGCTTGCGGAACGCTTTCTTCATAAACGTATCCGCCGTCGTAAAGCTTTTTGTGAAAATCCGTTACAAAGCCTTTATGCTCGGCGCCGGATGTTTTTCCGTACATGTCGTAGGAAAAACCGAGACGTAAAAAACAATCCGTAAACTCTTTGTGATAATAATCGCTGATTTCCTGCGGCGTTTTGTTTTCTTTTTTGGCTCGAATAGCCACGGGGGTACCGTGGCAATCGCTGCCGGAAACAAAAAACACCGTATCGCCTTTGGCACGAAAATATCTTGCCAAAACGGCTCCCGGCAGCAATGCGGCCATATGTCCGATGTGCAAGGACCCGTTTGCGTAAGGCCATGCATTGCCGATTAATACATTCATAAAATCACCTCCGTTTAAAATAAAAAAGCTCTCGTCCCGGGACAAAATCCCGGGGACGAGAGCATGATGCTTCGTGTTACCACCCCGATTCGCCGGCACTTCGCAACGCCGGCCTCAGCGAGTACGTCGAAAAAATGTTCAGATTATACTCCGGCTCTGTAACGGGAGCACCCGTCGCAGCCTTAACCCTTAAAGGATTCGGTGCGAAAGCTCCGAGACCATCTTCGTATGCCTATTCTTTGCTCCTTCTCAGCTGACGGAGTTCTCTGTAAAAGAAATCGACACCTACTCTTCTCTTCAACGCTATTGTATTCGGTTAAAAGATATGTGTATTTTAATATAGAATATCTCTTTCGTCAATCCTAAAATATAGGAGAGTTATAAATATTTGCTTTCTTGATCCTGTATTAAAAACGATT
>JAAYHZ010000442.1 GCA_012744235.1 Clostridiaceae bacterium | reverse complement strand
TATCGGCATGTACTGGCTTAAGCAGGTCAAGGGAATGGACACCTTTTCCAAATTGGATAAAAGCTTTGAAAGGGCCGCACTTACATTCTCATCCGGTATATAATAACGAGCACGGTCGGAATAGCTGAACTTTCTTTTAATCTTCAATTGCTTTTCATCACCGTGATAATGCTTTTTCCAGTTGTCCGGTTTTTCCGTCATTACTTTTTCGAGAATATCGGAAAATCGGGATTGTTCTTCCGGGTCCACAAGGGCTTTTTCAATCAATTCCAAGGCAAACAAGCCTTCTCTCATGGCAAAGGTTAAAGCAGGTCCTACCTTCAAAAGGGCGATACCGTCCTCGTTCATTTGCTTCATCAATTCGGGCAGCTGGTAGTCGGTAGAGTGACCTTCGAAAACGATATTCGGGTATTCCGCTTTCTTTGCCGTCAATAAAGCCGCTTTTTCGCGGTCGTAGGGATGAATGGTTTCGTCACCGAATTCCACCCCCGGCTGAACCACGACACCGATGACTCGGTCAAAGGCTTCGTCCAAGCCCAATTCCGAAAACGTTTTTTTATACGTTTCCACCGTATTGACAAAGCTTTCCACGGTAGTAACCGAAACCGTATCTTCCTCCTCTTGGCTTCCTCCGGGGATCGGCACTTCGCTTCCTATGACATAAACCGGTTTGGTTCCCGCTCTTTTCGCCGCTTCTTCCGCCGTCTTACACAAAAGAGCCCCTCTTTTGGCAATAACCGAGGTTTCCAAAGGAGCGTTCGGATCGTCATCCTTCAAGCGCATGCTGGTATCCAAATGGATTTTCGTAAAGCCTGCGGAAACAAATTGATCAATCAAGGTATGGCTGTACTCCATGGCTTTTTCTTCGGGCAGATCCTTCCATACCAAAGGTCCCAAATGATCTCCCCCTAATAGGATCCTTTCTCTTTCAAACCCGATTTCATCCGCAATTTGAAAGATAAAATCGCGAAAATCCGCAGGACGCATACCGGTGTAGCCGCCGAATTGGTTCACTTGATTGGCCGTGGCTTCGATAAGGACATATGTGTTTTCCTTTTTTGCACGGTTCATGGAGGCTTCCGTCACATAGCGATTGGCGCTGCAAATGGAAACGATTCCGGATTTGATACCTTTTTTTCTGTCTTCGATGATTTTTAGTAAAGGATGCATCTTACCTACTCCTTACAGCTTAATCCAAGGATCCAAGCCCTTCGGAAGATCCGGATTGATACCGATACTCAGCGCCTTATACAGCGAAAGCATCTGCGGAGCCGTAATAAAGAGAATACCGCAAGCGGCAAATGCCAACTTCGGAAGAGCGATATGGTACGTAGAGCCCCATATGTTTTCTTCGTCTTGGCTTACGGTCAAAACGGTACAATTGCGCTCCATTATATCCGCAACAAAGTCTTTTTGGTATTTTTCATCCTTCGGGCTTAATACGGCGATGATTAATGTTTTATCGTCAAACAGTACCATGGGGCCGTGACGGGAATCCAATACGTGGTAGTAATTCGAGGGCAGCTGGCATATCTCCTTGAAAGCAAGGGATCCTTCTTCCGCAATTCCTTCGACTTCGGCATCGGCCAGAACCACGACTTTGTTCCATTGAGCGGAATTCCCGATGGTTTTGCATAATTCTTTGTTGCTTTCAATAAAGGAAGCGATTTGCGATACGGCCTTTTCGATGTCGTTTAAAATTTCTTTTTTTCCGGATACAAGGGCTGCCAAGGTTAAATTCACCGTATAAAGATTGGTTACGGTACGAGTTTGGCAAACGCTTTCGTCAAAAGCCCAAGGAAGCTCTATGGATAATTCGGATAACTCCGAAAGAGCGCTTTTTTCTTTCGCACAGATGCATAAGCATTTGCTGCCGAATTTTTCTTTCGCCAATTTTACCAAATTGACCACTTCGCTGGTGCTTCCGGAACGGGAAGGCGCTACGATTACGGCGTCTTTAAATATATTTTCATAATAATCGAAATTGATCATGGCATCGCCGGCGGCAACGGCAAAAGCCGTTTTATCGGTATGCACGTTCATGGATACGGCGGCAGATTTACATAAGCTGAAGCTGGAGCCGCAGCCTGCAAATACCACCTT
>JAAYHZ010000441.1 GCA_012744235.1 Clostridiaceae bacterium | reverse complement strand
GGCTAATATCATTCCTTGGGATTCGATTCCTCGAATCTTTACCGGCTTCAGATTGGCTACCAGGATCATATTCTTACCGATTAACTCCTCCGGTTCGTAATATTTCGCAATGCCGGAAACCACTTGGCGGATTTCGTCTCCCATGCGAACCTTTAGCTTTAACAGCTTTTCCGCACCTTCCACTCTTTCGGCTTCCAACACCGTAACGGTCCGAAAGTCAATTTTGGCAAAGTCATCGATGGTAATGATATCGGGCTCTTCTTGCTTTTGCTCCGCTTTCTTGTCTTCCTTCTTCTCTTCCTTCTTTTGTTCGGAAGAAGCTTTCCCGCTTAAAAGATTGTCCAATTTCTTCAGCTCTTGATCCAAATCGATGCGCGGGAATATGACCTTGCCCTTTTGCACCTTGTTTCCGATTTTGTATCCGCCCCAACGGTAGACGCTGTCCCATTCCGTTTCCTTCGGATCCTTGATGCCCAGCTGCTCCCAAATGAGAGGAGGTGTTTCCACCAAGAAGGGCTGTATCAAAATGGAAACGATTCTTATACTCTCCGCAAGGTTGTACATCACCTGCGCCAAGCGAGGCTTTTGCTTCTCGTCCTTCGCCAAAAGCCAAGGCGTCGTCTCGTCAATATATTTGTTTGTTTTTGCGATCGCCTTCCAAATCTCCGTCAAAGCCAACGAGAATTCCAATTGCTCCATTTTTTCGTCTACTTTCGGCGGTACCGCCAACACCGTATCGATCAGCTCTTTGTCAAAATCGCCTCCCGTACGTTCCTCCGGAATGGCACCGTCGAAATATTTGTCGATCATGGCCACGGTACGGCTCACCAAATTTCCCAAGTCGTTTGCCAAATCCGCGTTGATTCTGCCGATTAACGCTTCGTTGGAAAACAAGCCGTCGGCACCGAAGGGCATTTCTCTTAACAAAAAGTAGCGAATGGCGTCCAAGCCGTATTTATTCACCAAAACAACCGGGTCCACCACGTTTCCTTTGGATTTGGACATCTTCCCGCCGGATAACACAAGCCATCCGTGCCCGAAGACCTGCTTCGGTATCGGCAAATCTAAAGCCATCAGCATCGCCGGCCATATAATGGTATGGAACCTTACGATTTCTTTCCCTACAAGATGTACATCCGCCGGCCAAAACTTTTCAAACAAGGATTCGTCTTCCGAAAGATATCCTAAAGCGGTAATGTAATTGGACAAAGCGTCGATCCAAACATACACCACGTGACCCTTGTCAAACTCGACCGGAATACCCCAATCGAAGGTGGTTCTTGATACGCACAAGTCCTCCAGACCTTTTTTAAGGAAATTATTCATCATCTCGTTTCTACGAGATTCCGGTTGAATGAATTCGGGGTGTTCTTCGATATAGCGGATCAAATCGTCCCGGTATTTGGACAGACGGAAGAAATAGCTTTCCTCCTTTTTCAATTCCACCGGACGTCCACAGTCCGGACATTTTTTGTCATCACCCAATTGGGTTTCGGTCCAGAAGGACTCGCAAGGGGTACAATACCATCCTTCGTATTCGCTCTTGTAGATGTCTCCTTGGTCATACAGCTTTTTAAAGATCTTCTGTACCGCCTTTACATGGTAATCGTCCGTCGTCCGAATGAATTTATCGTTGCTGATTTTCATCAGCTTCCAAAGCTCTTTAATGCCGCTGACAATGTGATCCACGTATTCTTGCGGAGTTACGCCTTTTTCGTTGGCAATCCGTTGAATCTTTTGGCCGTGTTCGTCGGTTCCGGTTAAGAACATGACGTCATAGCCTTTCAATCTTTTGTATCTGGCCATCGCATCCGCGGCCACCGTCGTATACGAATGGCCGATATGCAGCTTGTCGCTAGGATAATATATCGGGGTTGTGATATAAAAAGTACCTTTTGTCATTATTCGTTCTCTCTCCTATTTCGTATCTCGTTTCATCTATTCGCCTATTATATCATATCCTCAAAAAACTTCCGGATAGATTACCATATTTTAAATCCTTTTATGTACCTTCGAACGAAGAACCTCCGCCATCCTAAGTAGAATTTAATGTTGTCATGCATTTTTTTGTAAACGTAGTATACGTTGTTAAAGTCCTTTTTATCGCGCTCCATATCGGCAAAGCGGATGGAGCAGAAGGCTTCGGTAGCCATCTTCAATTCCCGTCGTACCGATCGAACCACGATATGCTTTCTGTCGGTCATCTCAAACAGCGTTTCTCCCGTTTGAAGTCCTAAGCCGGCAATATCCAAGAGCTTAAGAAGCCTGTTGTAATACAGTATAATGGCTCGAGTCGGCGATTTTTTTCTATCCGCTAAAAGCCGTAATTTTATCAGAAGAATTTTGACGGGATAGAACAAAACCAGTATTCCGGCGAGAATGTAAAGAAGAATTGTCTCCCACTTTATTTTACCCTTTCCGAGCCAATCGTAATCACCGTACCATTCATCTTCTATCACATCCGTATCCGGCAGTTCAAAGTACTCTTCCGGCAAACCGCCTGCCCAGTCCCAAATATCGTCTTCCTGTTGGTATTCGCCGACTCCTTCTCCCGTACCGGTACCTTCACCGGGGATTACCACCCCTTCTATGGAAGATGTCGGTTCAAAAGTGATCCAGCCTACGCCTTCGAAGAAAACTTCCACCCACGCATGGCTGTTCTTCGAAAGAACGGAATATATTTTACCGATCTTGTTTTCTTCTTTGGTTATAAAGCCTTCCACGTATCTTGCCGGAATACCCAAAGAGCGGAGCATGACGGTCATGGCCGTTGCATAATAGGTGCAGTAGCCTCCTTTTCCGGTGAACAGGAAATACTCCGTAAAATCTCTTCCGGCAGGTACGGGTCCGGGGCTTAAGGTGTAGATATAGTTTTCCCTAAGATACGATTCGATGGCTTTGGCCATATCGTATCGGTTATCGGCACCGGCCTGTTCCACGATTCTCTGAGCCAAATCCTTTACGCTTTCCGGAACCGCTTCCGTTTCCGTATACCTTTCATAAATATAGTCGTATTTTTCCTTAAGCTTTTTGTTTCTGTCCAAGCTTAAATATTCGTCCAAAAGTCCTCGGCCCAACTGACGTAGCAAATACTCCGCCGCCGGATGCCCGATTACAAAGTATCGGTATTTAACGGTGTAGTTGGTATTCTCCACCACATTAAAGGGGAAATACAATTCGTTGTTGCTGTTGATGCGAATTTTTCGATCGTTCTGCTTGGCCAGCTCCACCTGAATCAGGTTCTGCGGGTAGAATAATGTGTTTGTTTTTAAACCGTAGTGAGCAATTTCCACTTCGCCTTCTTGAAAGAAGGTATCGTAATCCGCACGATCCAAACGATAATTAAGAGCCCTCATCGCCGCTTCAAAAACATGCCTTTCCGAGAAGGTGGCGTCGGTCACATAATTGGTAATATTCGTACTTCTTAAGGTGGTAGCGACTCTCAAGCTCGGCCTCCAAGACCTTCCCGTGTAGATATCCGTGATGGACCCTTTTAAATAAAGAGGGATGCTGCTTTCCACGATCATGGCTAAGCTGTTGCTTTCCTTTACATTGCCGCCTAGCTCTCCCCCCGGTCGGAAACCGGTGGACTGCAAATTGAATTCGCCT
>JAAYHZ010000440.1 GCA_012744235.1 Clostridiaceae bacterium | reverse complement strand
CCGAGCCGTGTTCCATATCTTTTGCAAATTGTAAGCGCGGCCGAATGACACATTCTTCGCCTCTTTCCTCCAGCAAGCATCCCTTGGAATTGCTGTCTTGAATTTTTTCTATGCTTGATAAGGCGTTGCGGCATAACCTTGCGGCATCGCTATTGTTGTGCATTACATTTAAAACGGTATGGGTGAGCTGACGTTCATGCTGCCTGTTGTACCACCAATCCTGTCCTTGGATCGGAATCACCAGCCCGTCAAATTGCGTGAATATTTTTAATGCATTTTCATATATTTTTTCATTCTTGTACAGAGCACTTTCAAGGATTTCCTGGTTACTCATGATGCTCAATAAAGCATGCAATGCTCTTAAATTAATCCCCGCGCTAAGATAACTCGGATGAACAAATCCGTGGTTCTCCGTCGTATAATCCGGGAACAAAGTTACGCAATGGACCCAATAACGAATGGCTTTCTCTTTATAGAGTTCTTCGTTAAAACGATCGTCATGTGTGGTGCACGCATTGATTGACCATCGGATAAAACCGTCTTCCCAAACCTTACGGTGCGGATGGTCCGGGAACATTGCCAATGCGACACAGATACCTTGGGCGGTCCATGCGTTTTCTTCGCATTGGGTGTCGAAGAATGAGCCGTCTCGAGGAGATTCTACGGACCAACGATCCGCGTACCACGCTACCACATCTTGAACCAACATTTTGGTCTCATCATCCAAATCATTCCAAAGTAGCCATGCGGCGAGGGCAAAATTAGCCACGGTTCTGCCCGTTTGGGAGGCCATGAAAAATCCGTCGTTCTTGCTACCCCATTTTTTCTCGCTGCAGTGAGGATTAGGACCTACATCGCGAACACAATCCTCGGGTCCGGTATCATGGGTAAATCCGAGATAACGAATCGCTTTAATGGCTTTTTCCTTGACTTCGTTACGGGGGATTCCGGTTATATCCTCCCGATAAGGACCTAATGTGGCCAAAGCGGCATAAACGGCCGCCGTATGTGCGGTTTCCGAGCCGTACCAATAGGAACCGCCGAAAAAGTGGCCGCAGTTCGGTCGGGTATTCCAGCGACTGCTGAATTGCGAATCGGCGAAAGGAATCCACTTTAACAAGATGTTATAGATCCTTTCGGACATTTCGTTCTCGACGGCTTTTTCCCAAGCAATCGGAGAGATGTTCCACACTTCCTTCGAATGTTGAAACTCCATAAGAAGTATCCTTTCTCATTGTAAAATTGTTGATTTTCTGTTGATAACCGTGTTCCGGGTTATGATATCATTATACAATAATTTGTTCCCAATCAATATAAATAAGATGATATTATAGATGATGTTATATAAAGGTAAAGGAAATTCAAATAAAAACATGAAACCGAGAAGAAATAATACAGGCGGCATACGATTGTTTATTGTCGTCCTTGCCATCTTGGCTCAACTGGTATTGTTCGCGTATTTTGCAATGTGGCTTCGACATTTTGCTTTTTATGCTTATGCGTTTTTCGAGGTCTTTGGATTAATCATGGCTTTTTCCATTATCGAGAAGCATAAAAACTCCGCTTATACCCTTGCTTGGGTTATTATCATCCTTATCATGCCTATATACGGAAGTATTATCTATATCATGTGGGGTAGAAGCGGCACCAATACAAAAAAGAGCAGGCGCATTCGTAATATCATGTCGGAAAGTCTAAAAAGATTCACACATGGTTCGGAGCTTCGTCTTGAATTACAAGAGCGGTATCCAAATTACAACAAGATATCGGTATATTTAGAGAAGGAAGGATTCCCTCTGTATAAAAATACTCGGTGCACTTATTATCCCTTGGGAGAATTGCAATTTGAAGCGATGATAGAAGATTTAAAGAAGGCTCAAAAATTCATCTTTCTGGAATACTATATATTATCCAAGGGATATTTATGGGATAAGATTCATGCCATTTTAAAGGAAAAAGCGGCAGAAGGAGTGGAGGTAAGACTTCTATACGATGATTTCGGAAGTATATTAACCGTTCCCGATAATTTGATAAAAACCTTGAAAGACGAAAATATCCAAGTTTATCGTTTTAACCCGGTTTACAGCAGTTTGTCTCGACTGTATATCAATTATCGAAACCATCAAAAAATTGCCGTGATAGACGGGATAATCGGATATACGGGGGGAACCAATTTGGCGGATGAATATGCGAATCTGTATGAAAGATACGGTCACTGGAAGGATACGGCAATCCGCTTGGAGGGTGAAGCGGTTTACAGCTTAACGGTCACTTTTTTGCAGATGTGGGAGACCGAAAGCAATCAAAAAGAAGATTACGAGGCTTACCGTCCCGTACTCAATGAGCCGATTCCTGATCACGGGTTTTACCAGCCCTTTAACGACGGCCCGGTGAATCATCCCAGTAATCCCGCCGAATCCGTTTATCGTCAAATTCTCTATTCCGCTCATGATTACGTATACATTACGACACCATATCTTGTTGTGGAAGACAGTATGACCGATGCTCTATGCCTTGCCGCAAGCAGCGGGATAGACGTGCGCATAATAACGCCTAGAGTATGGGACCGTTGGTATGTGCACATGGTCACGCGTTCGAATTATGGACGCCTGTTGGAAAACGGAGTCCGAATATATGAATACACACCGGGTTATATCCATGCCAAAACCATTATCAGCGACGATATCCATGCGGTTACCGGCAGTATTAATATGGATTACCGAAGTTTTTATTTGCATTTTGAAAACGGTGTTTGGATATGCGGTGCTTCCGTATTGCAGGATATTCGCCAAGATATAGAATCTTTGTTTTTAATAAGCGATGAAATAACTTTAGAAAAATGGAAACACAGACCTCTGCACTTAAAAATCATACAATCGCTGTTAAGAGTTTTGATCCCGCTGCTTTGATATTATGAAACTATATCGGATTTTGCATAATTACATATGTAGAATACAAGTTGCATAACGAATTTAAATGATATAATTGTAAATATACAGAGAATTTTTGGAGGGATGCATAATGGCTTTAAAAGTTGGAATTGTCGGTATGGGAGGTATCGGAAACCTTCATGCTACTTGTTATAAGAACGACCCCTTAGCCGAGCTTGTAGCTGTTTGCGATATCATTAAGGAAAAGGCAGACAAAGCGGCGGAGAGGTTTGGCGTAAAAGCTTTTTACAGCTTAAAAGATATGTTAGCCGCATGTCCGGAATTGGATATCGTCGATGTGACGACCAGCGGTTATGAAAACGGCAGCTGGCATTACGAACCCGTAATGCAGGCATTGGATGCAGGTAAAAATGTTTTGGTAGAAAAACCCATATCCAATGACATCCTTGAAGCCCGTGAAATGGTAGCATATGCTGCAAAGAAGAATGTTTATCTTGGATGCAACCTCAACCACTACTTTACTCAGCCTGCGGATAAAGCAAAAGAATACATTGCACAAGGTAAAATCGGCGAACAAGTTTACTGCTTGCATAAAGTAGGTTTTAACGGAGGAGAGGATCTATACCAAGGTGTTGCCAGTCCGAGATGGCAGCGTCCGTATTCTCACGTAAAGGCTTTCCTTGCGCATCCGTTTAGCGTTATGCGATACTTCTGCGGAGACATTACTCATGTTCAAGCATTTTTAAACAAACCGGGAGTCAGAAAAAGCAAAAACGATTTAATGCTTTCGATAAACAGCATCCATGTTCGTTTCGAAGACGGTAGCGTGGGATACTTGCTGTCTCAAAGAGGAGATGCCATGTTCGGTTTAGGCGGATGGTGGAGCTTTGAAATGTCGGGAACCAAGGGCGCGTTTTGCATAGAAAACTGCGTACAAAAGCTTACTTACTGGGAATCTCCTAAAAAAGGTGAAAGTGCACCTGCACCCGTTGTTATGGACACGGGAATTTCCGATTTTAACACCACATTCCCCACAAGAATCCATGCATTCTTAGAAGATATAACAAACAATGTTCCAAAAGAATTTATTCGTGCATCAGGAAGAGATGCATTGGCAACACTGGAATATACCTTTGCCGCCATTACTTCTTATGAAGAAGGAGGCGCTTTGGTACGTCCTAACAGATTGCCGAATCTCCATGGAGAACCTT
>JAAYHZ010000439.1 GCA_012744235.1 Clostridiaceae bacterium | reverse complement strand
TTCCCAAGGAATATCTTTATCCGTCAATTAGCCGGCTAAGAACTCGTTTTGAGAAGGAGCGGAAGCAAAAATCATATAGACTTCGCCTTTTTCATTCGCTATTTCCTTAATCTTTGCCGCAACGTCGGCTGCAGCGGCATCGCCCATGGCCTTTCTCGAATCGTAAATCTTAACGGTCAAACGATCCGCTTTTATTGTTTTTACTAAACTCATAGTACCCTCCAAATATTAGTTATTTTAATATTTCATCCAATATCCCCTGCAGCTTTCTGCCGTATGTGATATAGGATTGGCTCAATTCTTCGTCGGTCTTTTCTCTTCCTTCACCGGAATGAACAATGGCCGCAATGTGGGGCTCGATGGAGATAACGCCGTCGTAGCCGTCTTCTTTAATAACCGTTTCCAATATTTCCTTCACTTTGGCATCCCCTTCGCCGCAGTAGCGGAATTTATCCGAATGCTGTCCGGGAACCGCGATGGCATCCTTGACATGGATGTAGGCAAAGTGTCCGCGGATGACTTTAAAGAAATCCATAGGATCGTATCCGTAGGAAACCACGTTACCGATATCATAAAGAAGTACGAAATTGGGGCTGTTGATTTCCTCCTTCAATTCCAGCATGTGATTGGCGCTGCGGCCACCCCAGCCCGTGCAGTTTTCATGAGCAATGTAAATTCCTTCGGATTCCGCAATTTTGGTCAATTCCTTCAATCTGCGAATCACTTCCTTGCGAAGCTCCGGCTCGGGGAGATCCTTTTCCACCCAAGACATTACGCGAATGTACTTGGTTCCCAAACGGTTCATTCTTTTTGCAGCCACCTTCAGGTCTTCTACGTCGATGGAAAAGTCTCCGTTAATGGGACGGCTCCAGTTGCCAATGGCCGATGCAAAGCCCGCTACCTTCATATTATTTGCAGCCAACGTTTCTACGACTTCCTCAAATTTGTCATCGGGAAATTGGGTTGTGGAAACATTGACACCGTCAACCAAGCGAAGCTCGATTGCATCCCATCCTAATTCCTTATGCGCCTTAATTTGGGCTTGTAGGCTCTTGCCCGATTCATCGCCAATACCGGTTATTATCATATCACACAACATCCTTTTCTTTATTTTGTAATATATTATATCATACTACAACCCGAGTAGCCATGAATTACTTCCCGGACTTGTAGTAATTGATCAAGCTTCCTTCCAACAAAATATCCCGTTCGCCGTCGGTTAAGCCGGGCAGCTTCAATTTCAATACGGATTTTTCCCCGCCGGATATCACCACGGCATCAAATTCTCGCTTCCCTTGAAGGATTCCGCTTCGTATTCCTTCGATATAGATATAGTCGCCGACCTTGAAGGAAGGCTTTTCGCTAACGATAAACGGCAGCAAGCCCCAGTTCACCAGATTGCTTCTGTAGCGCTTTGTCGCATATTCCAAAGCGATATTCGCATAGCCGCCTAAGACCTTTTGAACGGAAGCAGCCTGTTCTCTTGCCGAACCGTCCCCGGGCTTGTTTGCGTAAATGACGCTGCCCAAAACGGTGTTGTCCAAATCCAAATCGAAGGGCAGTTGCTTTAATTCCTCCGCTTGTCCTTTGTTTTGGTTCAAACGAGCAATTTCCTTGGCTCTTTTTACGTATCCCGGATCGACTCGGCCTAAAGCAAATTCCGCCAGCTTAATGGGATTGGATCGATACGATGACGTTTCCCCGGAAGGAATCAATTCGTCGGTGGTGGTCACCGGATCGTCAATAAAAGAAGCGACCTTAAGCAGCAAATGCTCTTTTAAAGGCTCCATTTCCGGCCAGTCCTTAATGTTGGGTCCAAGACGTAAGGATACCGAGGGATCCGCCTTTTTGTATCCGTTGTAAACTCGGTTTTTGTAAATTTCTCCGCTGAAGGTATAAGGATATTCCTTATCAGGGAAATCGATTTCCGTAGCAGGCGTTATAACACCGTGATTCAGTGCGGTAGCGGCAATGGACCTTGCGTCCATCAGCGCTACGGCGGCAATTTGGCCGTCTCCCGGCTTTGAGCCTTCTCGGTTGGGGAAGTTTCTCGTGGTATGGCGAATACTCAAGGAGTTGTTCGCAGGCACGTCTCCCGCCCCAAAGCAAGGACCGCAGAACGCCGTCTTTATAACCGCTCCGGCCGCCATTAATTTGTTAACCGAGCCGTTGCGGTTCAATTCATAAAACACCGGCTGGCTTTGAGGATATACGCTTAACACGAATTCATCGGTGCCGACGGATTTTCCGTCCAATACGTCCGCGGCGGCGCAAATATTCTCGAAGGTTCCTCCGCTGCAGCCTGCTATAATTCCTTGGTTGACCGTCACCTTTCCGTCCTTGTATAGGTCTTTCAAAGCGACGTCGATTTCAGGGTTCTTTCTTTTTACTTCTTCGTCGATTTCCGCCAACAAATCCGGCGCGTTTTTCAAGAACTCTTTAATGGTATAGGTGTTGCTGGGATGGAAGGGCAGCGCAATCATGGGCTCCATCTTTGACAGATCCACCCGAATCGCCCGATCATAAACGGCAACGTCTCCGGGCTTCAAAACGCGGAAGGCATCTTCTCTGCCGTGAGCCTTGAGATATTCGTAAACCTTTTGATCGGTAACCCAAATGGAGCTCAAACACGCCGTTTCCGTAGTCATCACGTCGATTCCGTTTCGAAAGTCCACGGACAAACCGGCAACCCCGGGTCCGGTAAATTCCATCACGCTGTTTTTAACGAAGCCGTTTTTGAAAACTTCTCCGATAATGGCCAAGGCCACATCGTGAGGACCGACGCCTTTTTTCGGTTCGTTTTCCAAATAGACACAAACCGTGTCGGGATAAGCAATATCATAGGTCCGATTCAAAAGCTGCTTCACCAATTCCGGTCCGCCTTCCCCGATGGCCATGGTTCCCAGCGCACCGTACCGGGTATGGCTGTCCGACCCTAGAATCATTCTTCCGCATCCGGAATACATTTCTCTCATGTACTGATGGATGACCGCCAAATGGGCGGGGACAAAAACGCCTCCGTATTTTTTGGCGGCGGACAGACCGAACAAGTGGTCGTCTTCATTGATGGTTCCCCCTACCGCACACAGGCTGTTATGGCAGTTGGTCAATACGTAAGGTACGGGAAACTCCTTCAATCCGCTTGCTCGTGCCGTTTGAATAATCCCTACATACGTTATGTCGTGGGAAGCTAACGCATCAAATTTTAATTTTAACTGTTTGGGGTCCTTCGACGTGTTATGGGCCGTAAGAATGGACCATGCAAGGGTATTCTCCTTGCCTTTTTCAATTTCTTGCGGTGTCACCGCAGGCAGCCCGGCTTCCGCCAATGCATAATTGACTTTTTCCAAAGAAATGTCCGGTACTAATCGATCTCCGTTAACGAGAGCTGTTTTCTGGTTATATAAAGTAATCAATGTGGATCTTCCTTTTTCTTTAAATTTCCTTCGCTTATTATATACAATCCCTTCGCGATTATCAACGTAAGGTATTCTTGCCTTTTTGGCTTATCCTACAATCTTTTATTTAAAGGCAATCAACCGTTCGTACATATCCTTGAATACGGCATTACGGTCGATGTCGTAGGCACAATAAATCAAATGGCGTCTCGGGTCAAAGCTGTATCGATCGTTTTCATTGACGATCGGACTGCTGACAAAAGCACCGGGTACCCACGAAGGATTGATCAGCCATGCAACGGTGGATATGTCCCAAATCACGCGTCCGTAACCGAAGTGATCGGAAGCACAACCTTCATAAATCTTCAGCAACGTATCGCACATTTTGTTTTTACCCTTCAAATGAGCCGAAAGGTCATACAGCGTGGTAATCAATCGGGATGCAACACCGCCCATACAGGGTATTTGCACCAACGGTACCTTGCTGTCGAAAACAACGTTGGCCGCGGTTTTGTCTTGGTACATATTAAATTCCTTGGTGTGAGGATAACTATGAGTATGTCCTCCCAGCCATACCACCACGATTTTTTCGATAATCCGAGGCTCTATCAGTATGGCCGATGCGATATTCGTAATGGCCCCGATGGTGGCAACGTACAAGGGTCGATCCTCAGGCTGCGCCAATGCTTTTTCAATCAAATCCCGCACCGCCGGATTGTCGCAAGGAGTGTTTCGGTTTTCCAAATAACGGTCCGAGCCTTTGAAAACAAAGTTTTCATGGCTTCTTCCCATGGAGTTCAAAAGCTTTAAGATCTCTTCGTAGCTTTTTTCCATCCCGTCTTTCGGACCGGTGGACATGGAATTGAAGAAGGGCGCCGCGTAGATGGCTTTTACATTCAATTTGTCTTCGGCGCATAGAGCATAACAGACGGCAAATTGGTCGTCGATTTCATTGTAGGTATCCGTATCAAGCACCATGTCCAATTTGCCGGAAGGCCTTTGGGTAATCCGTTCAATAATTCTTGCGTTATCCATATTTTTATCTCCTTTATCTTTTTTTCATGATTAAAATTTATGGATAAATAAATTTTTATCTTCTCCAATATGTCCTTTTAATCCGAGTCATCCGAAAAGGCGTTATCTTCGTTGTTCCTCTATTATACTAGAAACATAGCGCAGCTACAATTTTTTACAACGGTTTTTTCATTGATACATAACCGTTGAGAAAACCCATGGATAGATGGTATGATAAAGGTGGAAAATAGGACGAGGGAAAAAACATGGATATCCGACAAATTTCAAAAAGGTTTTTGTTTATTAAAAACATGAAGCCGGAAAATCGGGAATATTTGCTCGACAGGCTGAGAATGAAAAAAATACCCAAAGGCTTCATCATGGTAGGGGACCAAGGGGATTGCAAAGGTGTTCCTCTTGTCGCCAAAGGCATTTTGCGACTGTTTAAGGTTTCGGACACCGGCCGTGAAATGACCGTTTACCGAGTCACCGAAGGAGAAATGTGCGTATTAGCCGCCGTCTGTATTTTAGGAAACTTGGAATACCGGTTCTCCGTGGAAGCCGAAACCGACTGCATCATTGCCGATATGTCCCCTGAAACCTTTATGTATCTTCTGGAGAGAGATACCGGTTTTAAAGCCTTCGTCTTCGGTACCTTGGCGGATAAATTGATCCGTTCATTAAATACGGTGGAAATGGTTACCTTCAAGGGCATACAAGAACGCCTGGAGGAATATTTGGAAAACCATGCCGACGAGGAAGGACGGGTTTTTGCCACCCATGAAAAAATCGCCGTGGAATTGGGGAGCAGCCGAGAAGTCATCAGCCGCAGGTTAAAAATGATGGTTGACGAAGGCCTGATTGTTCAAAAAAGAGGCTGCATCGTTTTAAAAAACCGATCGGAAAAATAAAGGTTGTGTGACGAAGTCACGTGTCTTTCATACGGAGGCCGGTATACTTGGTATTGTTCTATAGCAAAGCACCCGTGAAAGGAAGGAGAAATCATGCCAAAGAAGGTTTTGATCGTTGGAGGTGTTGCGGGAGGAGCAAGCTGTGCGGCTAGGCTTCGCCGCTTGGACGAGTTTGCCGAGATTATCATGTTTGAAAAGGGAGAGTATATATCCTTCGCCAACTGCGGTCTTCCCTACCATATCGGAGGAGTAATCGAGGATCGAGGCCAATTGCTTCTGCAGACACCCGAAAGCTTTTACAATCGATTTCGTGTAGACGTCCGTACCCGGAATGAAGTGCTCTCCATTGACAGGGATCATAAGCAAGTTCTTGTGAAAAATCATAAGACACAAACAACATACAAGGAAGGCTACGATGTTTTGGTATTGGCCACCGGGTCCGTTCCCGTACGTCCTTCCGTACCGGGAATCGACAATCCGAAGGTCATGACTTTATGGAGTATACCGGATATGGACAGGATTATCGAAGCCCTTGAAAAAGATGGCGCCCGGTCGGCAGTGGTGGTAGGCGGCGGTTTTATCGGATTGGAGCTTGCGGAGAACTTAAAATTAAGGGGAATTTCCGTAACCTTAGTGGAAGCCGCCGATCAAGTTATGCCACCTTTGGATTTTGACATGGCCCAATCGGTGCACAAGCACCTTATAGACAACGGAATTGCCCTCATTCTTAAGGACGGTCTCAAAGCCTTTTCTCCTTTGGATAAGGGTATTCGGGTAACGTTAAACAGCGGGAAAAACGTAGATGCCTATATGGCGATTTTATGTATCGGTATTCGACCGAATACGGCTCTTGCGAAAGACTGCGGTCTGGAAATCAGCGAAAGAGGCGGTATCGTAACCGACGATACTCTTCAAACCTCGGATGAAAATATTTATGCCGTAGGCGATATCGTGGAAACCGTCCATTACGTGAACAAAGAAAAAAAGCTGATTATACCT
>JAAYHZ010000438.1 GCA_012744235.1 Clostridiaceae bacterium | reverse complement strand
GAATAAAATGCACCGATATTAAAAAAGGGGATCGAACAAAAGATCCCTTTTTTTTGCTTTTAAAAACATTAAAAAGAGTCGACACTTGATCGTATCGACTCCGTTTGATGTCCTTAATTTTCGTGAAACACGCAATTTTGATGTGAATACTATAATAATGATAATTACTTGTATTTTCTTTTTCTTGCAGCTTCGGATTTCTTCTTTCTTCTTACGCTCGGTTTTTCATAATGCTCTCTTTTTCTGACTTCAGCGAGAACGCCGGCCTTCGCACACTGTCTCTTAAAGCGTTTGAGTGCATTATCTAGAGATTCATTTTCTTTAACCCTGACTTCTGACATGTTATCCCTCCCCTCCGATGGGCCGCGAAATATCTTAATTCAAGTTATAGACCGGATGCAATATCGAATATTTCACCGGGTATAATTTACATACATTATTAATTATAATTCATGTTGACGTCAAAATCAATCACAAATTCTGCTGAAAACTAAACCATGCTATCGGACATGCTTTTGCCGCCTAACAAGTGAAAGTGCAAGTGGAATACCGTTTGCCCGGCTGCCTTCCCGCAATTGTTGATGATCCTATACCCGGATTCGTTGACACCGGTCAGCTTGGCGATTTCCTTTATGGCAAGGAAAATATCCGCCAAGATCGAGGCGTTCTCCGAGTTGATATGTTCCGCATCCGGGATGTGTTCCTTAGGTATGACGATAATATGAACCGGAGCCTGTGGATGAATGTCTTTGAAAGCAAGTACCCGATCATTTTCATAAACCTTCGTCGAAGGAATTTCACCTTTTACGATTTTGCAAAATATACAGTCCACGTCATCCACCTCAAATATTCTGTACGATGTCATAAATTGCTTCAACGGCTTCCTTGATCTTCGAAGGATCTTTTCCGCCGGCTTGCGCCATATCCGGACGACCTCCTCCGCCGCCTCCTGCAATCTGTGCAATCTGTGCAATGATTTTACCACAATGAATCGGTTTGTCAAGTAAATTTTTAGTCGCCGTAACCACAAAGTTGGCTTTGCCCTTGAATTCAGCGCCTAAAACCACCAAAACGGTGCCAAGCTTGTTCTTAAAGGTATCGGCGGCATTCCGTAGAGCATTCATGTCCATGGAGTCCATAACGAGAGCCAAAACGGGAATACCGTTTATTTCCCTTACCTTGCTCGAAGCATCACTTGCAGCGGCGCCCGTTAGCTTCGCGGTCAACCGTTCCACTTCCTTTGTCAGTTCCTTTATTCTGGACAGCTGGCTTTGAACCTTCTTCGCCGCTTCTTCCGGAGAAGCCTTTAAAAGCTCCGAAACTTCATTCAGCTGCTTTTCCTTTTGGTCATAATATGCCAAAGCATATTTTCCCGCTACCGCTTCAATACGCCTTACTCCCGCTGCAATACCGGTTTCGGTAACTATCTTGAAAAGACCGATATCCGATGTATTCTTCACATGAGTTCCGCCGCACAGCTCTTTCGTAAAGTTCCCCATGGAAACGACGCGAACCTTGTCTCCGTATTTTTCATCGAACAAAGCTTCCGCTCCGCTCTTTTTCGCATCCTCCAAATCCATCAGCTCGGTTACCACCTTGTAGCCTTCGAATACGGCATCGTTGACGATACGATTGATTTTTTCGATTTGCTCGTCGTTTACGGGATCAAAGTGGGTAAAGTCAAAGCGAAGACGATCATAAGCTACCAAGGATCCGGATTGGTGCACGTGATCCCCCAGAACCGTTTTTAAGGCTCTATGAAGCAAATGAGTGGCACTGTGATGACGTGCCGTATTCTTCCTTTTTTCCTTGTCGTAACGAGCCGTTACAACGTCTCCTGTTTTTACCGAACCGGCTTTGACGACTCCCGTATGAAGGAACAAGCCTTTCGGAGATTTTGTACAATCCTTTACTTCCATCTCCATGACGCTGTTTTGTATCGTCCCGGTGTCTCCTTTTTGTCCGCCGCTTTCGGCGTAGAATACGGTACGATCCAAGACCACGGTGACTTCTTCTCCCTCTTGGGCGCTGTCAACCAATTCTTTTCCGTTGGATATATACAAGACCTTGCCTTGGCAT
>JAAYHZ010000437.1 GCA_012744235.1 Clostridiaceae bacterium | reverse complement strand
GTTCCGTTAGTATAGCATAAGAAGTATGAAAACGTAAAAAAGGCGGTTTTTATCGATCGGCCGAACCGTTTTATTGCCAATATCATCGTAGACGGAAAGCCTTCCGTATGCCATGTAAAGAACACCGGACGATGCAAGGAGCTTTTGGTGAAAAACGCCGAAATTTACGTGCAGGAAGTAATGAAAGAAACCCGAAAGACCTCTTACGATCTAATCACGGTTGTAAAGGGCAATCGGTTGGTGAATATCGACAGCCAAGCGCCGAATACCGTTTTTTATGAATGGCTTATGGAGCATAAAGAAGAGCGGGAGATTACAAGCATTAAAAGGGAATTTACGTACAAAAGCTCCCGCTTTGATTTTCTCATAGAAACGAAAAAGCAAAAGATTTTAACGGAAGTAAAGGGCGTGACGTTAGAAGAAAACGATGTGGTGCTGTTTCCGGATGCGCCTACCGAAAGAGGGGTCAAGCATATCAAGGAGCTTGCGGCAAGTATGAAGGAAGGCTTTTCGCCCCTGATGGTTTTTCTCATACAAATGAAGGATGTTTCCTATTTCACGCCGAATAGAAAGACCCATAAAGCCTTCGCCGATGAACTTAAGGCGGCTTTTGATGCGGGAGTTGCCGTCTTGGCGATGGACTGTATGGTAACTTACGATAGCATTACGGCAGGAGATTTTGTGAAAACGGTTCTATAGCGAAACATAAAGGGGGTATTTCGTATGACGGATATTTCTTTTGCATTTCCCGTTGACGGCGTGATGTTAACGGATGCGGCCGGTAAAAAGACCGAGGAAGGACTTAAGATACGGTGTATTGTAAACGCTGCGCAAGGAAGGCGTATAACAATAAACGGTGTTCCCTGCGCCTATAATACTAGCCAATATACGGCGGATGTCCTTTTGAAGGGGTACAAAACCCGACTTGTTGCAAGGGACGAAGATAGCAAAGAAGAAACCTTTATCGAGGTCTTTTACCTAAAAAATGCCCATAAAAAGTATCGTTTCTCTTTGGATGATAACATTTGGTGCTTTCAAAACCTTGCAAAGCGACAAAGGGACTACAAATCCCTATTTGAAGATCCGTATTTGAACCTTATCAAAACCATGCACGACAAATACAGTACCAAATTTCACTTGAATATCTATTACGAGTGTCCGGAGTTCGGAGGCTTCAATCTTACCCAAATGCCGGACAAATTCAAGTCCGAGTGGGCATACCATTCCGATTGGCTCAGGCTTTCTTTTCATGCAAACGCCAATCTGCCCGACCGCCCCTATATCCGAGGCACCTTCGACCAAGTGAAGCTCGAGCACGAGCGGGTAGCCGATGAAATCATTCGTTTTGCAGGAGAAGAAGCTTTTTCCCGTTTGGTCACCACCGTTCACTGGGGAGATGCCACCCTTGAAACGGTACGAGCCCTACGATCCTGCGGAGTAAAGGCGTTTGTAGGGTCTTTTCGGTATCACGACCCCGATAACGTATCCATCCGCTATTATCTTAATGCGGAGCAGTGCGCTCTTTTGAACATATACGGGTTTTACTACGACAAACAAGAGGACGTATACTTTGTCCGATACGGTGCATCCATGCAGCATATCCCTCTGTCGGATATTCCGAAGGATTTTGAGATATTCCAAAAACAACATCCTTTATATACCTTCAAAGAGCTTTGCGTCCACGAGCAATATTTTTATCCCCATTATATAAAATACATGCCGGACTATTACGAACGCTTCGATACGGCGATACGCTGGTGCGTGGAAAACGGATACCGGCCATCCTTTATCAAAGAAGCATTGGAGTTGTCTTAAAAGACAGCTCTTTTTTTATATCCAAACTTTTTTTCATCCGTGAATTTCACGGATTTATTTGTTTTGAAAAAATCACAAATTCTTCAAGAAAAAATCACGGTTCGGTACGGAACAAAGGTTTTCATAAATTTAAGGAACAACTTAACATAATGAGAATATTATATACTATCAAAGAATATAGGGGGGGTTGGAATGGGAGGTATTTTTAAAGACAATTGCGGTATTTTGTTTTTCATCATCTTGTTCCTCTTGTTGTTCGCAAGAGACGATTACAGATAAGAAAAAAATCGATTCCATACGGAGAAAGGAGGTTCCATTATGTCCGATAACAATCCTTTGGTTGGCGGTGTAAGAAGAAATATCTTCAAAGACGATTGCGCTATATTGTTCTTTATATTAGTATTCTTATTGCTGTTCGCGGATAATCGCTACTAATATATCGTATAAAATATGAACCGAAGAGGGGAGGAGCATGCCTCCCCTTTATCTTGTATTTCTCGATTTTGTTTTCATGAAAAAAGCTTTACAAATCAAAAAAAGGGTGTATAATGAAAATATAACCCCTCCCCATATGGGGTAGGTATGGAAGAAGAATGGTATTTTACTTCGTATCATTGGAAACATAGAATAAAAGAATTTTTGAAGGATCGTGAGAAGGGAAAGATTTTACATGGAAAGCAAGGAAACGACACAAATTTTGAATTTGCTAAAAACGGCACGAGGCCAAATGGACGGTGTCATTCGTATGGTGGAGGAAGGCCGTTATTGCGTGGACATTTCCAAGCAAATTCTGGCGGTTTCGGCTCTTTTAAAAAAAGCCAATCTGAAAATTATCGACCGCCATATTAAAGGCTGTGTAAAAGAAGCCTTTGAGCAAGGCGAAGGCGAACAAAAGGTCGATGAAATCATCTATTTATTGGATAAGTATTTGAAATAACAAGAGAAAGACAGGCGGTGATGGGAATGGAAAAAAAGAATTTAAATATAACGGGAATGACCTGTGCAGCCTGTGCACGGGCCATTGAAAAAGCATTGGACAAAACGGAGGGAATCCGACAGGCATCCGTCAATTTGGCTACCGAAAAGCTTACCGTGGAATACGACGATGAAAAAATCGATTTGAATGGAATCAAAGAAGCGATACAAAAGATAGGCTACAAAGCGGAAGAAGAAAAGGACGGATCGATTCGCGAGGTCTATATCCCCGTGGAAGGGATGACCTGCGCCGCTTGCAGCCAAGCCGTGGAAAGGGCATTAAAAAAGCTTTCGGGAGTTAAAGAAGCATCCGTGAACTTAGCGGCGGAGAAGGCCTTCGTTTTATACGATACGGCGCAAATCCGAATATCGGATTTGAAGGATGCCATCAACAAGGCGGGCTACAAGGCTTTGGACGTAGACGGCATGAGTGCGGAGGACGATAGAGCTTTAAAAAAAGAAAAAGAAAGAAAGTCTTTAAGAAGGCGTTTGATTGTAGCCACCGTATTTACCGTACCGTTGTTTGTCATCGCCATGGGTCATATGGCGGGGCTGCCGATTCCCCGTGCCATATCCCCCCATGACAATCCTTTGAACTTTGCTTTGGTTCAATTGGCCTTGGTGATTCCCGCCATGATTGCAGGATACCGATTCTATACGTCCGGGTTTTCGAGATTGTTTAAAGGAGCTCCTAACATGGACTCGTTAATCGCCGTAGGAACCTTAGCGGCGTTTTTGTACGGGATTTATGCCGTAATCCGCATTATGCAGGGGGATACGGAGTATGCGGGGCATCTTTACTTTGAAACGGCCGGTGTGATCATAACCCTCATCCTGTTAGGAAAACACTTGGAGATGATCTCGAAAGGAAAAACCTCCGAAGCCATTAAAGCATTGATGGGGCTGCAACCGAAAACCGCCGTCATCCTAAAAGACGGCAAGGAGACGGTGATCCCGGCTGCGGAATTGGAAATCGGCGATATCGTCCTTGTAAAGCCCGGGGAGAGGATTCCGGTGGACGGGGTGATTACGGAAGGAAGAACATCGGTAGACGAATCCATGTTAACAGGGGAAAGCATCCCGACGGAAAAGAATCCCGGGGATTCGGTGGTAGGAGCAAGCATTAACAAAAACGGGTCCATTAAGTTTCGAGTAACCAAGGTAGGAAAAGATACGGCTTTGGCAAAAATCATCAAGCTGGTGGAGGAAGCCCAAGGCTCCAAAGCGCCTATCGCCAAATTGGCGGATATTATCTCCGGATACTTTGTTCCCATCGTCATGGCCATTGCCGTAATTGCCGGCCTGGCATGGTACCTTTCCGGAGAAAGCGCCGAATTTTCCTTGACCATTTTCATATCCGTTTTGGTCATCGCATGTCCCTGTGCTTTGGGGCTGGCTACGCCTACCGCGATTATGGTGGGAACCGGAAAAGGAGCGGAATACGGGATTTTGATCAAAGGCGGAGAGGCCTTGGAAACGGCCCATAAAGTGGATACGGTCGTTTTGGACAAAACCGGTACCGTAACGGAGGGAGAGCCGAAGGTAACCGATATACTGACTTCCGGCATTATGAGCGAGTCGGAGCTTCTTCAAATCTCCGCTTCCGCGGAAAGAGGATCCGAGCATCCTTTAGGAGAAGCCATCATACGGGAGGCGGAAAACAGAGGGCTTTCATTACGGGAAGGGGAGGATTTCCAAGCGGTACCCGGACACGGTATCCAAGTAACGGTTCAAGGAAGAAAGGTTCTTTTAGGCAACCGGAAGCTTATGACGGACCGTAACACGGAACTTTTCCTGGAGGAGGAAGCGGAACGGCTGGCACAAGAAGGAAAAACCCCCATGTTTGTGGCGGTAGACGGCAAGGTTGCCGGAATCATTGCGGTAGCCGATACGGTTAAGCCGAGCAGTAAAAAAGCCGTCGAGGAGCTTCATGCATTGGGCATTGAAACGGTAATGATTACGGGGGACAATAAAAGGACCGCCCAAGCCGTTGCAAAACAGATCGGCATCGACCGCGTGTTGGCGGAGGTGCTGCCGGAGGACAAAGCCAATGAAATTAAGAAGCTCCGGGCGGAAGGCAAAAAAACGGCCATGGTAGGCGACGGGATTAACGATGCTCCGGCATTGGCCCAAGCGGATATCGGGATTGCCATCGGCTCCGGTACCGACGTGGCCATGGAATCGGCGGATATTGTGCTGATGAAAAGCGATTTGACGGATGTGGCCGTAGCCATGAAGCTAAGCAGAAAAACCATTAGGAATATAAAGCAAAATTTGTTTTGGGCATTCGGCTACAACACGGCAGGAATACCCATTGCGGCGGGGCTTTTGCACCTTTTCGGCGGACCGTTGTTAAATCCCATGATCGCCGCTGCCGCCATGGCATTCAGTTCCGTGTCGGTGGTAACCAATGCATTAAGGTTGAGAAAATTTAAGCCGTAAGGTTAAAATATATGCGGAGAGGAGATGTTCGGTATGTTGAAAAAAAGAGCCATTATTGAAGGAATGTCGTGCAATCATTGCGTGAAGCGGGTGGAAAACGCCTTGAAGGAATTGGAGGGCGTACAGGATGTCAAAGTCAATTTGAAGAAAAAGACGGCGGATATAAAATTAACGGCCGATTTGTCTTCCGAAAAGATCAAACAGGCCGTTGAGGAAGCCGGTTACGAGGTTATCGAAATCTCTTAATAGGTGTAAAGAACGTGGACGGTGGCCGTGATTTCCAAGCGCCCCGGCTGTATTTGTGTCGCGGCATCGGTTCGGATGCCCGACACTCCTACGGGAGGTCCTTGGTCGAATCTTTCTTCTACGATACTGACCGGGCGCATGGAGGCGGCTACTCCTAATTTTTCGCCTATGGCGGCAGCCTTTCGATCGGCGTCTTCAAGAGCTCTTGACAAGGCGGTTCCGTAATAGCGAGAAGGATCCTCTACGGAAAAGGTCAATTGGCCGATTTCGTTGGCTCCGTTTTGAACGGACATGTCGATAATCCGTCCCGCGTTCTCGATGTCCCGTATCGTAATTAAAAAACTATGGACAACGCCGTATCCTCTTAAAATTTGGCGTCCTTCCGTGTAATCGTACATAGGATAAACGGCATAATCGTATGTTTGGATATCGCTTGTCGGGATGCCTTCGTCGGCCCATGCATCCAACAACTGCTTTGTTCTTGCGGCGTTTTCCGCTTGGGCCGTTGCCAGACGGACGTTTTCCGTACGAACGCCGATAACGGCCGTAAGTAAATCCGGCATCGCATATACGGTGCCTTTTCCTTCCACCTTGATTCTGCAGGCAAAGGGGTTAAAGCAAAAGTTCTGTTTCGTAAGATTATTCACAGGGTATATCATTTGATCGAAGCGTATGGCTTCAATGGGATCAAACATGGTTCCTCTTTCCTTTATTAACATAAATCCAATACAGCATATTACGTTTGCCTACGGGATGTGACAACACTTGATTCTGCGGTTCGGAAAACATACAATAGAGGTATCAAGGAAACGGGACGGGGATGACATGGAAACGAAGATGACTTTTTCGGCTACGGGAGACAGCTTTATCACACGCTGTTGCCCTCAAGAAGATGCGGAATTTCAAAAGGTAAAAGAGGTTCTAAAATCCGCAGAGGCAAGGTTTACGAATTTGGAAACTACCGTACACGACATGGAGGCTTTCCCTTCCGCCCAAAGCGGCGGAACGTGGGCCGTCGCACCGCCGAAGGTATTGGAGACCTTAAGAAACTACGGTTTCAACTTAATCGGCACGGCAAACAACCATTCCATGGATTATTCTTACGGCGGTTTGGAAGCCACCGGTCGATACTTAAAAAATTACGGATTTACATATGCCGGAACCGGCAAGCATTTGGCGGAGGCGGGAGCGCCCGCCTTTTTGGATTGCCTCTCCGGGCGGGTAGCCTTGATTGCGGCAACCTCCTCCTTGTTCGACTCGTGGGTAGCCGGAGAACAACGAAGAGACATGGTCGGTCGTCCCGGTGTCAATCCTCTTCGCGTATCGACGGAGTACCTTTTGGAACCGGAGGAGTTTGAAGTTTTAAAAAGGATTGCTTCGAAAACCGGGATTAATGCCTATGACGATATGATACGAAAGGAAGGATTTCTCCCGAAGCTTCAAGAGGACGAGTTCATGCTCGGACAATACGTCTTTAAAAAAAGTCATGTTTCCGGCGTCATAACCAAGCCGGATAAAAAGGATATGGAGCGATTGGAAAAGACCGTACGGCAAGCCGTCAATCAAGCGGATTACGTCCTTGTCAGCATCCATTCCCACCAAATCAAAGGAACGGATAAAAACGAGCCTACGGATTTTTTGGTTACGGCATCAAGAAGATGCATCGATGCCGGCGCCCACGCCGTGATCGGTCACGGACCTCATGTATTGCGAGGTATCGAAATCTATAAAGGAAAACCCGTCTTCTACAGCTTGGGAAACTTCATATTCCAAAGCGAAACCGTTTCGGCTCTTCCTTCGGATTTCTATGAAAAATACGGTTTGGGTCACGACCACGATACGGTCGATGCTCTGTTAAAAAGAAGCGGTAACGGAACAAAGGGCTTATCCACGGATAAAAACGCTTTGGAATCGGTCATCGCCCGGTGGACCATGGAAGACGGAGGGCTGAAGGAAATCAAGCTTTTTCCTATCGAATTGGGTTACGGGCTTCCCCCTTATCGATTAGGCCGACCGAAGATTTCCGATCGAATGGACATCTTGGAAAGGCTTCAAGCTTTAAGCAAGCCCTTCGGTACGGAAATTCATATTCATGACGGCATCGGAACCGTTCGTCTTTAAAAACCCTTAAAATTTTCAAAAATTTATATTCCCCCTATTGACATCGACTTCTTTTAAGGTATATACTGTACATACACAGTATATACGGTATAAACAGAATAAACAGAGATCAAAGGAGATCAAACATTGAACATCATCATTTCAAACGCTTCGGAGTTACCGATATACGAGCAAATTGCAGGACAGATTAAGAATTTAATCATCAAGGGCGAGCTGAAAGGAGACGACCTGTTACCTTCCATAAGAAACCTTGCGAAGGAGCTTAAAATTAGCGTCATTACTACGAAAAGGGCTTATGAAGAATTGGAAAAGGACGGCTTTATTGTTTCCGTGCCCGGAAAAGGGTGCTACGTGGCGGCCCAGAACAGGGAGCTGATTAAAGAATCTCGGCTTCGATTGGTGGAAGAAAAGGTGGAGGAGGTCGTCGAAACGGCGAAAACGGCGGGTCTGTCCAAGAAGGAATTGATGGAGATGATCGAACTATTTTACGAGGGGGGAGTGTAATTCATGACACCTCTATTGGAGATTAAAAATTTAAGAAAAAATTATACCGCTTTTTCCTTGAAGGATATTTCCTTCACCTTGGAAAGAGGATTCATTATGGGGTTTATCGGTCCGAACGGAGCGGGAAAAAGCACCACCATTAAGCTCATTCTGAACCTTATTAAAAAAGACGGCGGAGAGATCAAAATTTTCGGAAAAGATAACATCAAGAACGAGCGGGAGGTTAAGAATAAAATCGGTTTCGTGCTTGACGAAAGCTACTACTACGAAGACGTAACTTTGCTTGAGATGAAAAATATCGTTGCTCCCTTTTACAAGGAGTGGGACGATGAAGTCTTTCATCGCCATTTGAAGAATTTTAACTTGCCTGCCGAGAAGAAAATCAAAGAATTGTCCAAGGGCATGAAAATGAAATACTCTTTGGCCATCGCTTTGTCTCATCATGCGGATTTGCTGATTATGGATGAGCCCACCTCCGGATTGGATCCTTTGGTGCGGAGCGAATTGCTGGATATTTTAACGGAATTGATTCAGGATGAAAACAAAGGCGTATTGTTCTCCACCCACATCACTTCGGACTTGGATAAAGTGGCCGACTACGTGGCCCTGATACGCGACGGGGAAATCGTTTTAAACGATTCGAAGGACGATATATTGGAGCGTCACGGTTTGGTGAAAGGACCGAAGGAAATTCTAAAACAATTGGATTCCGATAATGTTATCGGAGTTCGCGAAAACCGATACGGCTTCGAAGCGCTGGTCCGGGACAAAAACCGAGTTTTAAAGCGCTTTAAAGAAGGGGTTATGACGGAAAAACCTACGTTAGACGATATTCTCATTTACTATACCGGGAGGAATCGACATGCTGAACTTGGTATTTAAGGATTTCATTATTCAGAAAAAATCCGTGCTTTTCGCACTGCTGTATATTGTCTTTTTCATGTTCGCTTTCCAAAGCATCGGGCAAGCCATGTATCCGGCTTCCGTCACCGCCTTTTCCTATATCTTGGGTATGGGAGCCTTTGCATTGGACGATAAGAACAAGACCGACGTGATGTTCAATTGCCTTCCCGTAAAAAGGTCTCTCTTGGTTACCTCGAAATATGTTTCCGTCATCCTTTTTGCGGCATTCGGAACCCTCTGCTATGGCCTTTTACGCCAAATACTCGTCCTTGCGCAGTTTCCTTTGCAAATAGCACCCGTGGACGGCCAAGGCTTAATATCCGTGCTTGTAAGCATCTGCATTATGAGCGGTATTTCATATCCTCTTATCTTCAAGCTGGGGTATGTGAAGGCGAAGGTCGTAAACTTCGTTCTTATCTTCGCCGTTGTCGCCGGCCTTCCCTACGTATTGAACAAATTAATCCAAGATCCCGGAAAAGAGGGGATTTTAGGAGCCTTTCAAAATCTTCCCGAAACCACCGTCCGGTTGCTTTTGATAGGAGGCGCTCTTGTCCTGCTGCTTGTTTCAAGATTTGTATCGGTGAAGATGTACGAAAAAAGAGAATTTTAAAAATTCCTCTTGTTTAGGACTCCCGTAAAGCATATACTTAATATGAACATGTTCATAAAAACATAGGCAAGAGGATCGAAAATGCCGAAAATTATCGATAATGCAAGAGAAAACCTGTTGACGGCGGCGGAAGAGCTTCTGTTTGATGAGGGCTACAAGGGTGTTACCATACGAAAGGTGGCAAAGCGGTGCGGCATGGCAGCCGGCACCGTCTTTAACTATTTCGAAAACAAGGATATGCTGATTGCCTCCGTTATTGCCCGGGATTGGGCAAAGGTACTGCAAAGGATAAACGAAGAATGCCGGACGGCAAAGAGCGTTTCGGAAGGCCTTTGTGCCGTCTTTAACGGAATCCGTTCCTTCTCCGAAAAATACAAGCCGGTTTGGGCGGATTACACCGGCAGCTTTTTCGGCTTTTTTCGCCGTCATCGGTTGACGCTGCGCCGTCAAATCGAAGAATTGCTGCGGTCTTTGTTGCTTCGGTTTAATATAAAGAAGGAGTCGTCCTTCTTTTCTATTTTATCGGAAACGGTTTTATCGAGTGCCGTACAAGAGGATATACGATGGGAGGATCTGCTTTCATTCGTATCGGCTCTGTTTCCCTCCGAGATTTCCATGATGAAAGGAGATTTTTATGAGTAGCTTTAAGGATTTACGTATCGTGGACAACTTTTACCAAACCTCCGCTTTTTTCCCCATGCCGACGGTGTTGATCGGCACGCTAGCGGAAGACGGATCCACAAGCCTCGGCCCCTATTCCTTGCTTGCGCCTTATTATGTTGCCGGAAAAGATTATTATGCCGTGATTTTATGCTGCCGAAACTCCTCCAATACGGCGCAGCATCTTTTGGCAAGAGGAAAATGCTCCGTCAACTTCATCCCGGACAAGAGAAAATATTTCAAAGAAGCGGTCCGGTTAGGATGGCCGGGAGATACGCCCGCTGAAAAGATGAAGGATTGCTTGTTTACCTTGGAAGAAGGACTCATGGCCAAGGAGCATCCGGAAGAAGCCTTTCCGAAGGTGATCGGGGAAAGCTTTCAGGTGTTTGAGTGTACTTGGATGAGGGATCTTGACGGGGCTTCCGAAGACAAGCCCGGTCTTTTGGACGGTTATCCTCCTCCATATCGTAATTTTAACGGAATTACAAGCCAATTCGGTGCTCATTTTATCTTAAGAATTGATAAAATACTCATGAAAGAAAAATACTACAACGCCATTGTCAACGGTGTGCGAGCAAAGGATTTTCCTGCCGTACCGGTGGATTACGGATACCGGGATTCCAAATACTTTTGGTACACCCGCTTTACAAAACCGATTGCGGAGCTTTTGCCCGTACGAGAAGGGTCTTTGGCATCGGTGCGATATGCGGCGGATCGAATCGATCCTAATGTTAAGTTTACCGACGAAGCCTGCATGAAGCTTGTAAAGGTTCCCCGCATCTTTCTAAACACCGCATTAAAAGGCTGTGTCGCTTGGGCGAAGGAAAACGGTGTCGACGTGATTACGGCGGAGCACATGGATATCATCAACGACAAGAGGGCGAAGGAAAAGCAAAAATAAAGGGGTTGTGAGGAATAAAAAATGAAAATCTTCAATTTCGGATCACTGAACCTGGACAAGGTATATAGCGTGAAGGATTTTGTAAAAAGCGGAGAGACCGTAGCCGTCACGGACTTTCAAACCTTTCCCGGAGGAAAGGGCTTAAACCAATCTGTCGCCGCCGCAAGGGCGGGAGGGGAGGTTTACCACGTAGGCTGTATCGGCAGCGACGGCTTGTTTTTGAAGGAGTATCTGGAAGAAAACAACGTAAACTGTGACTTTGTAAAGACGGTTGACGGTGCTAGCGGCCATGCCATTATCCAATTGAATCAAAAAGGACAAAACTGTATCCTTGTGTATGCCGGTGCCAACTTCCGGTTGGAGAAGGAGCAAATCGATGGTGCCTTTGAAAAAATGTCGGAAGGAGACATCGTCCTTTTGCAAAACGAGATCAACTCGGTCGAATATATTCTCACAAAAGGAAGGGAAAAGGGGGCACGTATCGTAATGAATCCCTCTCCGGTGACGGATGCGCTTTTTAAGTATCCTTTTCATTCGGTGAACGTTTTCATATTAAACGAAACGGAGGCCTTTGCCTTAAGCGGGTTATCCGACGCGAAGGAAGCTTTGGACCGGCTTTGCAGCCTGTATCCGGAAGCGGAATTCGTCCTTACGTTGGGTGAAAAGGGTTGCGTATACAAATACAAGGACACGGAGATGAAATTCGGTATATTTAAAACGGAAACGGTGGATACTACGGGAGCGGGAGATACTTTTTGCGGGTATTACTTGTCCTGTACCGCCAAAGGAATGAATCCGAAAGAAGCATGCGTCTATGCCTCTGCCGCCGCAGCCATAGCCGTGTCGATAAAGGGAGCCGGGTCCTCCATTCCCGATATGAAAACGGTGGAGGCCTTCTTGCAAAGGGAACGTTAATAAGAAGACAACAAATAGCGCAAAATATCAAATTGACTTGTCCTCATGTATTACATATATTAAAGCCAAGTAATCCGACATGATTACAACTAAATGAATACATGGAGGTCATTATGAATTCACGTGAACGCATCATGGCGGCTTTGTCCCATAAGGAAGGGGACCGCGTGCCTGTGTATCCGATTTTAGCAGGCGTGACCCGTAAGCTGACCGGTGTTTCCTACAAAGACTGGTCAACGGACGCGAAAAGCTGCGCCGATGCCTATATTAAGGCTGCAAGGGAATTTGATATCGATTGCGTTGTTACCCTCATCGATCTTTCGGTGGAAGCCGACGCTTGGGGGGCAAAGATCATTTACCCTGAAAACGAAGCGGCTCATCCCGATTACAACGATCGCGTTATTAAGTCAATTGAAGATTATAAAAACATAAAGAAAGCGGACTACAGACAGTCCAAGCGCATGATGATGCATATCGAAGTATGCGAAAGATTGGTAAAGGAACTGAAAAGCGAAAAACCGATCGTGGCTTTCGTATTCGGTCCTTTAGGAACCCTTTCCATGCTGAGAAAGCAGCAGGATTTGTATATGGATCTTTATGACGATCCGGATGCGGTAAAATCCGCCGTTTCTGCAATCAACGAAACCTTGAAGGATTATGTAAGCGCTTTGATCGATACCGGTGTAGACGCCATTATGCTGGATACGCTGTTTGCATCCGGTTCCATTATGTCGAAATCCATGTGGATGGAATTCGAAGGGGTTTTTGTCAAGGAGCTTGCGGATTTGATTTGGAGCAAGAATTGCGCGGTCATGATTCACAACTGCGGAACCAACATCTACTTTGACGTACAAATCGAAACCATGAGACCCGTTGCCATATCCTTCTTGCATCCCCCCGATGATTGCAAGGATTTTGCACAGTGCAAAGAAAAATACGGCAAGAAAACGACTTTAATCGGTTGTGTCACCCCCGCTAACGCCATGATGGGGTCCAACGAAGAATGGGATACCCAGTGCAAAGCGTTTATCGATACGATGTCGAAGGACGGCGGGTTCATTCTGGCTACCGGGTGCGAATACCCTGCCAACGCTTCCTTTGATCGGGCGCAGCGTATGATCGAGCTTGCCAAAACCTACGGAACGTACAAGAAGTAAACGGCTAAAAGCAGAGAAGAACGATACCGGTGACGATGGCCGCCATACTGAGCCAAGCCGGGGTCGAGAGTCTTTCTTTTCGGTAGTAGAATCCGTATGCCGTAAAAAGCAGGATGTAGGTACCCATACCGATGGGGTATAAAACGGCCATCATTTGGTCCTTGGCCAAATAGTCCATAGCCATAAATTGAATAACGGCTACAAAAACATTGAAGACAGCGGCGATCAAAGAAATGATCGCTGTTTTCTTTTGCGGCTTGATTTTTTTTGCCAATATGGGAATGAACATCACCATACGTCCCACTTGGATTAATGCCGGGCGAAGATTTGCAGGGTCTTCAAAGCCTGCCAAGCGATTGGGAATGGTGTATAAGGTCAACTCCGCACCGCCTAAAAGGAAGGCAGTGAGTATCAGTATAAACCACTTGTTGGAAAAGTCCTTTTTGTCCAAATCCTTCTCTTTGGTGAATCCGATGGCAATGAAGGATACGGCCAAAAGGATGAATCCGACTATACCGAGAGGGCTGACGGGATCCTTCCATACAATGACGGAGTAGAGGTAGGGTATGACCAAGCAGCTTTCGCCTATGGATAAGGTGAGAGCATGGGGACCGGTATTCATGGCGAACATCAGCATCATGGCGTAGCCTAAGCCGCACAATCCGGATAATACCAAAAGAAGGATCACTTTTTCGGTATACACATAAGAGTATTGTAAAAGTGCCTGCCAATCGACGCGGAAAATCAAGACCAATATCAATGTAAAAAGCGGAACCAATAAATTGAATACATAAATTTGCTTTCGATCTTCTGAGCCCATGCTGCAAGCGATGCCGTTGACCAAAAGCAGTACACCGAACAAAACGGACAATAAAATACCCATAAATGCCGTATCCCTGTTATTAAAGTCTACACAATATGATATCCAGTTTACATAGAATTGCACGGGCTGTCAATTCGCGAAAAAGGTTTCGATGAAAATTAATATTCTTGTTAAATAGTACAAAAACTATAGAAAGAAAAACAGGACAGGAGGACCGGAATCATGAAAAAAATCGTGAGAAACAAAACGCTTCTTTTACTTTTAAGTATCTTTATTTTGGTCGGTTTTATCGGATGCGGAACCGGCGAGGACAATAAAAAAGAAACGACAACCCAAAAGGATACCGATGCGGTATCGTCGGCATCCGTAGTTGATGACAAGGATTCGTTTACCAAAGCCGCCGGCAAAAACGGTACATGGATCATTATCTTAACCGACGATTTGGAATTTACCGAGGATATCGTTGTAGAGGGAAATTTTACCCATAACAACGAACCGGCTCGGAAAATTGCGATGTACGACCAAGACGAAAATCGTAACAAAACCAAGTCGTACAAGCTGCAAGCGCCTACCTTGACCGTTCGAAGCGAAAACACCCGACTTCAAGGCGGTACCTTTGTAGGGGACGTATACGTGGAAGCCAAAGGATTTGCTTTGGTTGACGGAAAGATCGACGGCAATCTGTATTTTATGAATGAAGAGATTCAAGAATCCTTCCGCTTGGATGAAGGTGCGTCCGTAACCGGTGAAACTAAGGTTAAAAAGAAGGACGAGTGAGCAAAACGAAATATTTAAAGAATAATAAAAATGTTGTATAATAAAGCATGAAAGGCAGGATTTACGATCCTGCTTTTTTTGAAAAGAAAAATAAAAATTTTGATATTTTATTCAACGTTTCTCCTTACCCAATCGTATTGTTTATGAAAGGAGGAGTTGACAAGGCACCAATGACGAAGAACAGAATGACCGATCGGGAGATAACGGAAATATACCTCCGCCATGTGCAGACCGTTTACCGTGTTTGCTATTTATACGTAAAGAATCCCCACGATACCGAAGACATGGTGCAAAACACCTTTATTCGTTTGATGAGGGATGATTCCGTAACCTTTGAAAGCAACGAGCACGAGAAAGCATGGCTGATTCGGACTGCCGTTAATCTTTGCAAGGATTTTTTTAAGAGCCGAAAAAGGATATCCTTAAATTACGATTCCCTGCAGGAATCGGCTCATTACGACCAATATCGGTTCAACGAAGCTTTGGAAAAGGTTTTGGAACTTCCTCCGAAATACAAGACGGCGATCTACATGTATTATTACGAAGGCTATACTTCCTCGGAGATTGCAAAGATCCTGGGGATGAAAGAATCCACCGTGAGAAGCCGCCTTCACCACGGCAGAAAGCGTTTAAAAATGGAAATGGAGGCTGAAGAGCTTTGAAAAAAGAAGAATTGAAAAATGCTTTCGAACAATTGAAGCCCAATGAAAAGGAGGTTGATCGAATGT
>JAAYHZ010000436.1 GCA_012744235.1 Clostridiaceae bacterium | reverse complement strand
TAATAATCAATTAAAAAAACAAATGTGGAAAAATTGATGGAAATGATATATGATACAGACAAGATTTAATCTTATCATAAGGGTGAACTCTCTCTTTTTATTTCCGAATGTATATTGACGCTATCAAATCTTATACGAATACTTGCCTTTCACCCGGGCTTTTGTGATATAATACAGAACTAATATTAAAAAAGTTGAATCGAAAAAAGAATATATACGATAGATTAGGTGGGAAATATGGAAAGGGTAAATATCGCTTTTTTGGGTTTCGGTACGGTCGGAACCGGTGCGTATAAGATCATTTGCAATAACGGAGATACCATATTAAACAGCGACGGCATCCGTTTGAATGTGGTTAAGGTTTTGGTGGGCAATATTCATAAAAAAAGATCGATATGCTTGCCGGAGGGAGTGTTGACGGACCGTTTTGAAGATATTATCGAAGACGACAGCATCCGCATTGTGGCGGAATTTATCGGGGGCGAATATCCTGCGAAAAATTACATCGAGCAATGCTTGCGCAAAGGTAAAACCGTAGTGACGGCAAACAAGGAGGTCATTGCAAAGCACGGCCTTTATTTAACCAAGCTTGCCAAAGAACATGGCTGCGGTTTGCTTTTTGAAGCGAGCTCCGTCGGTGCCGTTCCCGTCATACGGATTATACGGGAATCATTGCAGGCCAATAAGATCTCCAAAATTATGGGCATCATCAACGGAACCACAAACTATATCCTGACCAAAATGGCCGAAGAAGACCTTTCTTTTGAAACCGCTCTGCAGCAAGCCCAAGATTTAGGGTATGCGGAACCGGACCCGACGGCGGACGTGGAGGGCTATGATGCTTTGTATAAATTGTCCATCTTGTCTTCCTTGGCTTTTCAGACCCAAGTACGAGTCGAAGATATTTATCGGGAAGGGATTACGAAAATTAGCAAAGAAGATATCCAATACGCCAAAGAGTTAGGGTATGCAGTCAAGCTGGCGGCTATTGCCAAAAAGACGGAGGACGGAATTGAAGCTCGAGTTCATCCTACATTCATTCCGGAAAAGCATCCGTTAGCATCCGTTCGTGACAGCTTTAATGCCGTATTTATCAACGGCGACGCCATCGGAGAAATGATGTTTTACGGACAGGGAGCGGGGGATATGCCCACGGGAAGCGCCATTGTTTCGGACATTCTTCATGCCTGCCAAAATCCCTGCGGCGGAAACTTTTTGGATGTGGTAAAATCCAATTCCATCCGTGTAACCGACAACTGGAAAACGGCCTTTTTCATTCGGATGACCGTTATGGATAAACCGGCGGTGCTTCACGCCATATCGGGATGCTTTGCAAGGCACAATGTCAGCCTGTGGACGGTTGTGCAAAAGGGAAGCGGCGACGGACACAGCAAAAAAACCGTACCCTTGATTTTCATAACCCACGAAGCGGAAGAAAGAGAAATGAGAGCGGCGCTAGAGGATATTGCGAATGTAAAAGAAGTGACCGAAATCAATTGTTGTATTCGAGTGGAAAAGTAATGCCAAATGGAACGGAAGAAAGAATGATGTAAAAATAATAAAAGCCTTTTTGCGATGGCTAGCAAAAAGGCTTTATCATCTTTTTTCGTTATTTCTTATTCCAAGGCTCGTCTTCTTGCAGAGTCATAATCAGGGGACCTTCTTCGGTTATGGCGATGGTATGTTCGTATTGGCAGCTTAAGCCTCCGTCTAAGGTGCGAGCCGTCCATCCGTTATCGTCGATTTTGCACATCCAAGTGCCGGTATTGATCATCGGTTCGATGGTAAATACCATTCCCGGTACAATTCGCGGCCCTCTTCCGGGTTTTCCGAAATGAGGAATCGCCAGCCCGTCGTGCATAACGCGTCCGATACCGTGTCCGGTAAAATCGCGAACAACCGAATACCCTTTCCCTTCCGCATAGGTTTGTATGACGTGGGAAATATCCCCGATGCGATTGCCGGGCACCGCCTGTTCGATTCCCAAGTACAAACACTTGAGGGTGGTTTCCATTAATTTTTTGACCTTGCCGGAAACTTCTCCTACGGCATATGACCAAGCGGAATCTCCTAACCAGCCCTCCAAATTGACCACCGTGTCGATGGTGATCAGATCACCGGATTTCAATTTGTACTTTCCGGGAAATCCGTGACAAATTTCGTCGTTAACGGAGGTACAGGTAGCGTAAGGGTAGCCCATATATCCGATCTGCTCCGGTATTCCTCCTTGGTCGCGGATGAATTTTTCGGCAATATCGTTAAGCTCCATGGTAGTGATACCGGGCTGAACAAAAGGCTTTATGTGCTTGTGGCATTTGGCCACAACTTTACATGCTTCATGAATTTTTTCGATTTCTTTCATTGAACGTATCGAAGTCATTGGTTATCTCCAAATATATATTTATCCTTTAAACAGTGTATCGAAAAAACACCGAAACGTCAAATAAACAAAAAAGCCCTGCAAATACAGAGCTCTGGTGGGTCATCGGAGACTCGAACTCCGGACACCTTGATTAAAAGTCAAGTGCTCTACCGCCTGAGCTAATGACCCGCAACACACAGTAACATATAATAAAGCATTCGATTGGGATTGTCAATCTTTTTGAGAAATTTTTATTGATGTGAATTGCAATGTGAATTGCAAAATTAAATTCTACCCTTAGTGCCACAATTATAGAACTTAAACCTGCAAATCTACATGTAGAAATTAACCTTACAAATATCATTTTATCATGTCCTCGGATTTATTGCCTGATTT
>JAAYHZ010000435.1 GCA_012744235.1 Clostridiaceae bacterium | reverse complement strand
GTAATAATCAATTAAAAAAACAAATGTGGAAAAATTGATGGAAATGATATATGATACAGACAAGATTTAATCTTATCATAAGGGTGAACTCTCTCTTTTTATTTCCGAATGTATATTGACGCTATCCGATTTACGATACGACTTGTTTGAGAAGATCGTTTATTTTTCGGAAGAAAGTGTGGATAAGATCGAAAGCGGATCCCTAATAACCCGAATGACCAACGATACGACCCAAGTCACCCAGTTTATCAACGGCATTATGCGGATCTTTATGAAAGCTCCCGTCACTTGTATCGGCAGCATCGTTCTTGCAAGCATACTCAACTTCAGGCTGAGCCTTATCGTATACGGTATTGTGGCCTTGGTATCCGGTCTTATCGTAATCAGCATGAAGCTAAGCTATCCGCGCTATTCCATACTGCAAAAGGCAATGGACAAAGTGAACTCCGTAGTTCAGGAATACCTTATAGGCGTAAGATTGGTAAAAGCCTTCGGGACCTATGATCAAGAATGCGACAAGTTTGAAGAGTCCAATGTGAATCTCATGCAGAAAAGCGTGTCGGCCCAAATGATTATCACCCTCATATCGCCCCTTATGACCCTTTCCGTAGGTATAGGGACGGTTCTTGTCATTTTTGCGGGCAGCAGCCTTTTTACCGTGAATCTTGCAAACCCCGGGGATATCACCGCCTTTACCGTCTATATGGCTCAGATTCTTACGTCTTTGATTATGATCACCAACATATTCAATACCTTTGTACGGACAAAGGCATCCACCGCACGTATAAAAGAAGTGTTCGACTGTGCCGGGGACTTTACCGGAGGCGGGGAAGCCAAAGAATTGAACGGAGATATTGAATTTGAAAACGTCACCTTTGCCTACCCCGGCGGAAGCGGGGTGCCGGCTTTAAAGAATTTGTCCTTTTCCGTGAAAAACGGCGAAAGCCTGGCTGTCATCGGACCTACGGGAAGCGGCAAATCCACCGTCGCATGGCTTTTACTCCGATTCTACGACGTAAACGAAGGAAGAATTTTAATCAACGGAACCGATATCCGAGATTTAAATGTGGACACGGTGCGTAAAAACGTGGCCATAGTACCTCAAAAGGCTATGCTCTTTACGGGTTCCGTTGCCGAAAACATTCGCTGGGGGAACAAGGAGGCAACCGACGAAAGGATACGCCAAGCCGCAGAAAAGGCGGAAGCTGGCTTTATCAACGATATGGAAGAAGGCTTTGACAGCCTTTTAGGCCGAGGCGGCGTCAATGTATCCGGGGGTCAAAAGCAGCGTATATCCATAGCCCGCGGAATTGTCAAAAACGCCCCCGTCCTCATACTGGACGATGCCACCAGTGCTTTGGATGCGGTGACGGAAGCGAAGGTGCGCCGCAACCTAAAAGAAAGTTCGGACAAGCAAACGGTGATCATCATTACCCAGCGCTGCGGAACCGCCATGTCCGCCGACCGGATTCTCGTATTGGACAACGGTGAAAAAGTGGGATTCGGAACCCACGAGCAGCTGATGAAGGACTGCGAGGTTTACCGAGATATCTACAAAACCCAAATTGAAAGCAGCAGGGAGGCGTAAGGTATGGCACAGCAAATTCCAAGAACCGAGGCAAGAGTTCCGAGAATCGGCATGAGACCGGGGGGCGGCGGACCGGGACGTTTTGCACCCGGTGAAAAGCCGAAAATGCGAAAGGGACACTACTGAGAATTATTAAAATCTACATACGCTGGGCAAAGACCATCTTTTTGGCCATGCTGCTTACGGTATTGTCCTCGTTAATCTCCGTAAACATTCCTTTGTACGTAGGTAAATCCTTTAATGCCTTTGACATAGGGGCAAGAACCATCGACAAAGGGGCCCTTTTTCAGTGCCTGCTCATAATCATTTCTTTGTATGCCGCCAACGCTCTTATTCAATCCCTTAACGGGGTGATGATGCTTAGGGTTTCCCAAAGACTCGTATATACCTTGCGAAAAGAAGTTTTTCATAAGATGCAAAAGCTTCCCTTGGAGTTCTTTGATACCCGTTCCCACGGGGACACCATGAGCCGAATCACCAACGACGTGGACAATATCAGTTCAACGATTGCACAGACCACAACCCAATTGCTATCCGGTATCATAACCCTTGTCGGATCCCTCGTCATCATGATCCGGCTGAACCTGATTCTAACCTTAGTGGTGCTGCTTTGCGTTCCTCTTGTTGCCGCTTTGACTCGTGTGATTGCAAAAAGGAGCCGCTCCTACTTTTTGGCCCAGTCCCGAAGCCTCGGAGCCCTGAACGGAGTCATTGAGGAGAATATACAGGGCTTAAAAATGGTAAAAGCCTTTGGAAAGCAGCAGGATGTTTTAGACCAATTCAAGATCATAAATGAACAGCTGAAAGAAAGCAGTACAAGAGCCCAGACCTGGTCCGGCTACATGATGCCCCTTTTGAATGTGATTAACAATTTGATTTTCACCACAACGGCCATTGTAGGAGGGGTATTGTCCGTACGTCATCATCTGCCTGTGGGTACCGTAGTCAGTTTCTTAAGCTATTCCAAACAGTTTTCCCGTCCCCTCAACTCCATCGCAGGTATGTTCAACACCATTCAATCCGCATTAGCAGGTGCGGAGCGGGTTTTTGAAATTCTAGACAGCGAAGAGGAAGCCGCCGATTCGGAAGATGCCGTTGAAGTGGAAAAACCGAAAGGGGAAGTTGTTTTTGATCGGGTCCATTTTTCATATAACAAAACGATTCCCGTTTTAAAGGATGTAAGCTTTCGCGTAAAGCCCGGGGAGGTCATCGCTCTAGTCGGTGAAACCGGGGCGGGGAAGACCACCATCGTCAATCTTCTCATGCGATTTTACGATGTGGACAGCGGAAAGATATTCATTGACAATGAACCGATTGTGAATATCAAGAGGAACAGTCTTCGGAAGTGTTTTTCCGTAGTGCTGCAGGATACGAGCCTTTTCACCGGAACCATCATGGACAACATCCGCTACTCCCAAAAAGACGCATCGGAAGAGCAGGTCATAGAGGCGGCCAAAATCGCCCGCGCTCACGACTTTATCGATAAACTTCCCAAGAAATACCACACCATGGTCTCGGGAGCAGCGGACACTTTGAGCCAAGGCCAAAGGCAGCTTATCGCCATTGCCCGTGCCGTGCTGTGCGACAGTCCCATTTTAATATTGGATGAAGCCACCAGCAGCGTGGATACCAAGACCGAGAAAGAAATCCAGCGAGCCCTGGTAAGCCTAATGAAAAATCGAACAAGCTTTTTGATTGCCCACCGCTTGTCCACCATAAGGGATGCGGACCGCATATTGGTTATTCACGACGGGAAAATCGTGGAAAGCGGAAACCATGAAAGCCTAATGAAGAACAAAGGCCGCTATTACGAAATGGTGGTCAGCCAAACGGGGAATAGGATCTCTTAAACACAAGCAGCCCATCGTGACCCGGATTTAAACGTTATCCTGCTTTCCCTACCGACAGCACGTGAAAAACCTTTCAGAAAAATAATTTTTCACAGGGTGGATTTTTCTTTTTTGAAATGAACGAAACTCAACAGGGTCCCGATGCATGCGATGATGCACCAAAGAAGGACCGTTGTTTTCCAACCGTAGTGATCGCTCACCGCCGCGATGCCGTAGGTGGAAAGGGCGCTCCCTAAGTATGTAAAAGCGTTTAAAAGGCCGGATACGGTGGAGACCCGCCCCGTATCCTTAAAACGGGCGGGGAATACGCCGATCAGCATAAGATTGACTCCGTGCATACAGCCGGTAACAAGGGCCATCATCAGGATGGATACGAAAGCTTGGGAAGCGTAAACGAAGACGAATATGAAGGAACTGATGAATCCTAAGGACCAAAGGATTGCCGACGCCTTTAATTCGTTTTGAACCGATTTAAACAAACGGTAAGCGAAAGACAATCTGAAAACGGAAAATATGGGCAGGATGGCGGTGTTCAAAATGGAAAGGGAAGTGCCGAATTGATACACATCGTTGATATAGGAGGGCATCCAAGTGGTGATCC
>JAAYHZ010000434.1 GCA_012744235.1 Clostridiaceae bacterium | reverse complement strand
GTCCTGATACCCGGACTCAAATCCTTCGCTCAAGAAGTGATTCAAGAATTGAACTCTTGGTTTGAAAAAACCATTATATCCAACATCTTTCCCACTTCATAAATTTCGGTATGTCTGCAAAGATTACGGTTACCGCGGTTTTGTTGGTATTTCTATTGCTTTTGACCGTTTTTATGGTGGAATTGACGGTTCCTTTATCGGTATACTCGGACTTTAACGAGCTGTGCCGAATCGCTTTGATCCGCATGGAGGTCAACGGCGGCATGACGGCGGATATTGAGAACGACCTTTTTGAACGTCTACGGGAATTGAATTTGACCGATATCAGGATTGAAGGGACGGAGCATGCCAAATACGGCGATTATATCCGCCTTCAAGTATCCGCCGCCACAAGGAACCGCATCATGACATCCCTGTTTCGTCGGGAAATCCGATACCGGTATTTCTCGTACGACAAAACATCCGTATCCAGGAGGATCGTAAAATAAATGCGGAATAAAAAAAACCAAGGCTCGGTAGAGTTTGCCGTCATATTCTGTGCGTTGACGGTATTCATATTCCTTCCTTTGTTCGGTACATTGGCGCAAAAAGCTCTATTGTACTATAAAAAGGAAGCGATACGCCAAAGCGTAGACCTTGCCGTCATGGCGGCGTACACCGCTTTAGACGCATCGGAGGCGGGAACGGGAGAACAGATCTTATCCGAGGATAAGTTTCGCCGCATCTTTGTTTCCGTTCTATCGAGAAACTTAAAATTGGACCATGATTTGACGGGATATCCTCATTCCATGGTAGCAGGGAAAATCGAAATCCATGACTTAGCCTTTGTGAATTCCGGTTTACCTTACTCGGAGGGCGGCAGGACTTTTACATACCCTTTTATTCGATGCGAACTCAGCGTTCCGGTAGAACCCGATTTATTCACATTTTTATGGGATCAAAAAACCTACATCCTCCGAGAAACCGTTTATACCGAGCTTCCTTTTGATCGGTAAAGCTCAATTTATAGAAACGACTGTTAGGAATAAAGGACATGAAAAAAATATCGATACTCATATTAACGGGAATAATCGCTATCGCGCTTACGGCCGTTCAAATCCGAATCGTAAAAAACGCAGCGGAGGAAGAAGAAAAGGTTGAAGCCTTCGTGTATACCCGCTCCTTTCAAAAAGGAGATGAAGCATTGCCGAGTATGCTAAAAAGCGTTTCGGTACCCGTCAGCCTGGTGCCTTCCGGGTATTGCACTCACAAGGAAGAATTGACGGACCGATATTTCACCCGAGATGTATATGCGGGAGAGATTGCTTTAGCCCATGACATATCTTCGGTCAATCCGAAAGATACCGAACTGCTGCAAAAAACGAAAGAGGAAAATGTTTTCATCTCCATCAAGCCGGATCCCGAAAGAACGGTGGCTTGGCAAGTGGAAAAAGACCATAAGGTGGACATCTTCTTTGTTCCTTATCGGAACGAGGAAATCGCCTCCTTTCGATTGGAGAGTATACGAATTGCGGGGATTGTCGACGACGGCTTCTCCATTCCGGATTCCGGCAGCCGGAATCAACAAGGCAAAAAACCCGTTTATTTGATACTGGAAGTCACTGTTGAAGAAGCGGAGAAAATTGCATCGTCAAGGCCTTTCGGGTATTTTGATGTCATATTAAGGGATTGAACGGTATATCGAGCTAGGTCCTAAGATAAATCTTTCTCACTTCTTCGGTATATAGATAGTTTTCATCGTATACAAACAAAGGTTTTTCCACGCGAAGCTCTTGCTTCCCGTATTTGACGCCGCATAAAAGAACCAAATTCGGTTCTTTTTGCATTTGCGGATATACGAAACGCATCCTTTTCGGTTCGATTTTGTACTTTCTCATGGCCTCGAAAATATCCGGCAAACGATGAGGGCGGTGTACCATGAACAGCTTCCCCTTTTCTTTTAATAAATAATGGGAGGCTTTAAGAATATCGTCAATGGTACAAGCAACTTCGTGACGAGATACGGCTTTAGCCGGATTCGGATTCAACAAACCGTCACCCGCTTTCATGTAAGGAGGATTGGTGACAACCGCATCAAACGATCCGCCTTCAAATCGTGAATTTGTATCCTTTACATCGCACAAAACAAAACGGACATAATCTTCGATACCGTTGAGCACGGCGCTTCTTTGCGCCATCTCGATCATGTCTTCTTGAATATCGATTCCGAAAAAGGTATCGCCCTTGTCTTTACCGTAGAGCAAAACCGGAAGGATGCCCGTTCCGGTTCCGATATCAAAAACTTTTGCATTTTTATCGATTTGAACAAAATCCGATAACAAAACGGCGTCGATACCGAACTTGAATCCGTTTTTCTTTTGAATCAGCTTCAAACCTTTTAATTGTAAATCGTCGATAATTTCATTATCCAATATTTTCATAAGCCGTTACATATTCAACATTCGGAGTATTTCCTCTTCATCGGCTTGCTCTCGTCTTCCGGGGCAGTTTTTCCTGCTACAGATTCTGCAGTTGCAATAGCCTTCTTCATTCTCAAATAAAATACCGGAAACCGATTTCAAAGGATACATAAGCATGGTCTTGTCCAACCGTACACCCGTCTTTTCATATACGGATCCCAGAAGCTCGAAAAGCGGCTGTTGTTCGGTAATGGGCCATAAAGGTATGGAGCCCGGGTTTACCGACGATAGCTTCAAATTGCCGTTTTTTTCAGCTATGGTTGCATGCAGAAGCTCCATTATAGGAGCAATGGCCCCCTGGCGAATATCGTCATAGCAATATTCCAACAGCAAATCGTCGCAATTTCTTCCCCAGCTGTCCAATTCCGGACCGCAGCTTGCAACATAAGGATATACGGTTTTTAAGCCCTTTAAACGATCCGCTATAAATTTACCCGTAAATCGTACCCCGTCAATGACAATATAGTCGGAACCGATTTCATCGATATTCGACTTTTTGTAGCAGACGACAGGCTCCGCCAGCATGGATACTTCTTCACATGCCGAAGCAAGGGCGGGATACAAAGAATCCTCTTCGTCAATACCGTATTTTTGTGCAATTTTCTTCGGATCGGGATAATATTTCGTTTTTAATACTATTAAGTCCATGAGATTTATAACCTCGAGATGATTTTTGTAAAGCAGCTTAATTATATGGCAGTTGCAAAAGGCTGTCAAGGAACATCGGAGGTGGCCGCCGCAATACCGATCACCTTTTTGGCACCCGCTTTTTTCAACTCCTTGGCAAGCTCGTTGAGGGTGCTTCCGGTGGTAACCACATCGTCGGCAATGATGACGATTCTTCCCTTTACTTTGGCAGGATCAACTACGTAAAAGCAGTCCTTGATGTTTTCAATGCGCCGGCGGCTTCCTAAGGTGCTTTGTGCCTTCGTTTCCCGTATGCGAATGACGGTGTTTTTTAAGAATTCCGTGCCTAACTCCTTTGCCATTTGCTTTGCCAAAATGGAGCTTTGGTTGTATCGTCTTTCCCTTTTTCTTTTCTTGCCTAAAGGTACATCCGTGATAACGGCTTGCTTGTATTCCGGGATGTTTCTCTTAACGTATTCCGCCATTAAGGAACCGAAGCCTTTCCCCTTGTCCGGTCGATTATTGAATTTTAACGCTACGATCGCCCGGCTCACCGGTTCTTCGTATAGAAACAGGCCGTGGCATTCGTCCACATAATGAAGATTGATTTTTCGTTCGACGATTCTATTGTAATGGATCTTCTGCGTTCTGCAATCATCGCACAAAATGCCCGTATAATCCGTATCATAAAGCTCGTCGCAAAGCAAACATCTTTTTGGATATATAAAATCCAACAACAATTCGATTCCCTTTTTTATCATAGCTCGCCGTATGCAATGATTTTGCTCTTTAGTCCGCTGTATCGCTTAAGCTCTCTTACGTTATCCACCATTCCTTGTAAAGCGGCTTTATTGCCCACGATTACCACCAATTCTCTCGCACGGGTTACGGCCGTGTACAAAAGATTTCGCGTCATTAAAAGAGGCGGTCCGGGATATACCGGTAAAATGACGGCGGGAAACTCGCTACCTTGGCTTTTGTGAACGGTAACGGCATAGGCAGGTTCCAGCTCGTCAAAAAGTCCGTAGTCGTAATAGGCATAGCGATCTTCGAAAACAATCTTTGCTACTCGGTTTTCATCATCCAACTCTTCAATGATCCCGATATCTCCGTTGAATATTCCTTCACCCCATACGGATTCGTTATCGTTCATCACCCATTGAAGGTTGTAGTTGTTCTTAATTTGCATGACTTTATCCCCTACTCTGTAGGTAAAGTCTTTAAATTTGTATTCTCCCAACCCCGGTTTTTTCGGGTTTAAAACCTCTTGCAAGCGAACGTTCAACTCGTTAACTCCCGCAATTCCTTTTCTTATGGGAGTCAGCACTTGGATATCTTTCATGGGATCGTAGCCGTACGCATTCGGCAATCGATAAGCACACAGCTCCACAACGGTACTCGCCAATTTTTCAGGGGAGTTTTTGCTTAAAAAGAAGAAATCTCCTTTTTGATTGTTCATTTCCGGCATCTTACCGCTGTTGATATAATGGGCGTTTAACGTAATCATGCTGTCTTCATTTTGTCGGTATATGCGATTCAACTGAACGGTTTTGAATTTCCCGCCGGTTATGATATCACGAAGTACGTTTCCGGGGCCTACCGAAGGCAGCTGGTTGGAATCGCCGATTAAAACCAGCCTTGTTCCGGGAATAATGGCTTTTAACAAATGGTTCATTAAAAGAATATCCACCATGGACATCTCATCGATAATCACTATATCGGCTATTAAAGGGTTGCTTTCGTTTCTTGCAAATTCCAAAGAGTCGTCATTGCCTTCTTCCATATAACCGATTTCCAAAAGACGATGGATGGTTTTCGCTTCGTGGCCGATGGCTTGGGTCATTCTTTTGGCGGCCCTGCCGGTAGGAGCGGCAAGCAAAAATACTTTTTTATCTTCTTTCATCAATCCGATAATGGTATTGATAATCGTAGTTTTTCCGGTTCCGGGCCCTCCGGTAATAATGCAGAGACCGCTTGTTACCGCCATTTTAACCGCTTCCTTTTGGGTCTCGTCCAGGGTGATGTTGTTCATCTTCTCCAAAACACCGATTCGAAGGTCAAGGGTTTCTTCGTCGGCCGGAAACTCCGTTTCCGCCAAACGCAGAAGCTTTAAGGCTACGTTCTTTTCGGCGATATAAAAGGCGGAAAGATAAATATGAATGCCGGACTCGGTTTGCTCCACGGTAATTTTTTTATCCACAGCCAAACCGGAAATGAGGTGCTCCACTTGGTCCTGCAAAACTCCCAAAAGAGCGGCGGTCTTCCCGACCAAAACCGGTTCGGGCAAATAGGTATGCCCGGACCTTGCGGCCTCGGATAAAACATAGCGTATTCCGGCTTCCACACGGCTGTCGGAGGCCATATCGATACCGATTTTCATGGCAATGTTATCCGCCGTTTTAAATCCGATACCGAAGACTTCCTCGGTTAAGCAGTAGGGGTTTTCCCGAACCCTCTGCAAGGCTTGGTTGCCAAACACCCGGTAGATTTTCATGGCATACCCCGGAGATATGCCGTATTCTTGAAATTGCAGTATGATTCGCTGGGCCTCCGCCTGTTCCTTGTAAGCTTTCCCGATTTCCAAGGCCTTTTTCAAAGAGATTCCCTTGATCTCGGCAAGCTTGTCCGGTTGTGTTTCAATGATCTTCAAGGTATCGTTCCCGAATTTTTCCACGATCTTTTTCGCCGTAACAGGCCCGATCCCTTTGATTAAACCCGAAGCCAAGCTTCTTTCAATGGATTCGTGAGTATCGGGTTCGCATTTTTCAAAGGACACGACTTTAAATTGTTCGCCGTAATCTCGATGCTGAACTCGATATCCGGTAACCTTGATTCTGTCGCCCTCATTGACAAAAGGCAGATTTCCGACTACCGTAATTTTTCCCTCTTTTGTTTTTAAGACGCAAACCAAATACCCGTTTGCTTCATTTTTAAATATGATATCCGTTACGTTTCCCGTAAGGTCGATGAGTTGCTCTATTTGTTCCAATCGTCTTCTCCTTCTTGCAAAGGTATCGTAATAGAAAAGACAGAAATCATTTAATTTCCCATCCAAAGTATATCATATTTTTCACGTAAAAGCTTCTGCAGCTCTTTATCCGCAGGTTTTCCTTTTACAATAATTTGGACCGAAATATATCGGTCGAATTTTCGGATATGGCAAATGAAGGCTTCAATCAAATCCTCATCCCATTCGTCTATGGATATAACCATCTTCTTTTGCTCGGTCTTGTCTTTATTGATAAACAGCTCATGGAACATGAATGCGCCAACGGATACGAAAAAGACGATAAGTATCAAAAACACAACAACCATTATGACTCACCTCAATATATTATATGTGAGGGTGAAAATGTATGTGCAGGTTGTTGTGTTTCCGATCCCTATTTACGGATATTCGTTTTTCGAATTACTCCTCCGTCATGATTTTCTTTAAATTTTCCCATTCTTCTTCGTTCAAGGTGATGCCTTTACCGGCTCTTTCGTGGTCCGGTGCCCATTCACGTATATCGATTTTCGGAGCTCGGCCGTTCCAGCTGACCAGGTTGACTTCTTTTCTCCAACCCTTCGGGGACTCCGATAACACGCCTAAAGACTTCACAATTTCAAATACAATATCCGACATATAATCCTCCGTCAACATTTTGTGTATATATTATATCCTTCGCCGTGAAACCGCGCAATCCGTTCAACCGGAAAGAACAAATAGCGACAAAAGACGACCTTCCTTTAAAACTCAATATGGTATGACAACGGTATTCGAACGAAGCCTTTTTCCTCTATGGCGTACCGATAGCCTTTGCTAAGATCGGAAGCGTTCTTCCACCCTTCAATTAACGTCACATCTCCGATATCCAAAACGATTTCGTGTGATCCGATATTTCGGCTATCCTCAACGAAAAATGCGGTTTGATCCTTCTCACCGGTTTTTACATATGCAAATCTTCCTTTTAAAGATCCCTTTACCGGCTCCTCGGTATGAATAAGGATTTGATTTTTATCCGTATATTCTTTCGTAAAGTCCGCTACCGTGCCCGTAATTGCGGAAAGAACATTGTCAATCATATTACAATCGGTTCGGTTGAATTTTGTACCGTCGCACAAGAAGGCATATACCGGTTTGCCGTTTTGTTCTTGGTACAAACCGAAATGACCGCAGAAGACAAACCGGTCGTCAATCGCATATACGGTGTCCGAATGAATGGCGTTTATGATATAATCCGTACGACCGCTTTCTAAAGTCACTTTGATTGCCGCAACGTCCTCTTCTTGTCCGGGTCCTTCCATCGGAACCGCTTTTAATTTTTCAATGGATAAAACTTTTTTATTCCCGACGTAAGGCTCCATGACGGAAAGAAAACGACTTTCCAAGTTTTCTCCGCGTCTTCTTGCCAAAAAGTAGCGATAGTTTTCGGCGGCACCCGGCTGGTTTCGTGCAGGGTCCCCGGATGCTAAAGCCGCTTCATGAAGCTTCGTCAATACGGTAAGGGATAATTTCGGGCTTTTCCCCGGAGGCAGAAGATTCCACGTATCTTTGGCATTCCAGATGATTTCAAAGGTGTCGGGCGGGTTTTCATCCCTCTCCACGTCGTACAAATAGTGAAAACCGCTTCCTTGGTAAGATGAAATCGTCGGATCCTTCCTGTCATAAGCATAACCGAAGGGAACATCTTCTCCGGCGTAAGTGCCTTTTGCTTGCTTTTTCAAATTCAGCCCGCGGACATCTACGGCTCCTTCGGGACCGTGGAAGCTGTAGACATGATCGTTTCCTCCTTTCACTCGAAAAACGTCCATAACATAAGAGGATTCGTCGTCGATTTTTATCAATGCTACGGTTCTTCGGTACATGGAGGTTTTCGAATATACTTTATCGGCATTCACATCAACAAGCTTGACTCTGTCGGCAGATTCGAAATGATACGGATTTCCCCTCAGTGAGTTTCCTTGCATCGCACCGTCTACCGTAACGGTATTATGGCTTACGGTATTTAAAGTCCATTCGAACCTTTTCGCCCAATCGAATCTTTTGTATTCGGGGTTTCCCAAATCGGTAGCCATGTCGATTCCGAAAGCGTAAAGTCCCAAGTTCAAGGTGTCCTTATGCCCGTGCCCGATATTCCGTCCGAAATACAGCCAAACGGCTCTTTCCTCATTGCTTTGCCCGTCTCTGAGTCCGGCAAGTCCGTAGCTCGGCATCATGAAGCTTTTCGAAGACAAGGTGCCTTCTCGTTGTATAACATCTTGGATCTCCCAAGCGATCTTATCCGGGTTTTCGGAGAAAATATCGTCGTGAATCCCCTCTATGGAATTACCGTTCAAAAAGTAGGCGGCTTGGGCAAGAATCTCCGTACGGTATACTTTGTATCCTAAGATCATATCCTCCTTCTTTATATACACTTCCGGTTTCCCCGCAGCACCGGTATCCCCGATGAGGGGCGTAAATTTCCCTGAAAAGATTAAAGGTACGAAGGCATGGATCATCTTTTTTAATTTCGGCATGTTAAACATGTTCCATTCCGGCTTGTCATGGAAATGCCGCGTTACGTTCGCAAGGGTTATAAATTCCTTAACCCATAAGTAGTTGTAGTTCGGAGAAGACTCGTCTCCGAATCCGTCCCTGTCCACCTGGTCCATGAGGGCGACGGCCATGTTACCTCCGGTTATGCGATATCGGTCGTTTTCTTTCCTTACGATGTAGCCGGGAGCAAAAATCCACTCCATCCATTCTCGGGAAAGCTCTTCGTTATCGATAACCAAGGCCGCTAAAGCCAAAGCGCTTTGGTGCATGCCGGTATTCCCGCGGATTTGGGCTTTTTGAATCGAAGGGAAAATTTGCTTCACGATCCCCTCTTCAATGTTCCATTGAATATCTTCTACGGAATTTTTTGTGTTTATCATGGAATACTTTCTTGCTTTTTCGCTTAAGAAAGGAACGATATCCGCTTTCGATAAGGCGGGATAGAAGGCGTCGTATGCCGTAAGGAAGGGCTTTACAACCATTGTTTCGGATATACTTCCGGCAATTTTCCCTTGCCCCGTCCCCCCGTGGCTGTTTGAGTATCCGTCGGAATCTTTGTATACGGCCAAATCCATATCCGGATATACGTCGGCGATTCGGTCCAGTAATACGAGACCGGCTTTTGCATAGGCAAGGTTTCCCGACAGAAGATAAGCCGTTTCGAAGGCTTTTAATGCATCAAGAATACTGCCTTCGTATTTTTCACTTAACGACCATAAGCCTATGTGATTGTAGTAAGCGATGAACTTCCAATGCTTTCCGTGTTCATCGGTCCAACCGTAGCCGTCATCCACACCCCAATCGGAGGGCTTATCTTTATATAGCTCGTTTTTTAAGAATCTTTTATCCGCTTTTTCGGGATGAAAGAATCCGTTTTTATCTATACCGCTTTTATAGTAGGATTCAAAATCGTTGGAGGGAAATACATGATGACAGTTGGGACAAACGATTTTCCACGGCCTAGTAAAAGCATCGGTTTGCCAGGAATAATGACCGTATTTTCGAAATATTTCGTCTCCGCATACGGGACAGCCCGAGCTGCACACGTTGATGCTTCGAGGAACGGATTGGGATGTTACCAAAGACCATAAGGTATCCAACCCGTATTGCAAATACCGGTCCGCCTTTCGGACGGCGTTTTCCTTGATCTTTTTCGCCCAATCGTATTTTTCAACGTTCTTTCTTGCGTTTTCAACCATTGCATTCGTATAATACGTGCTTTTGGTTTTCAAGCATTTCTTTATAGCCGGTCCTTCGGTACTCATATTTATAACCTCCCGTTGAAGTTGCATTATGCAACTTATTATACAGCATCTCCTTCTTGTTTACACTTTCTTTTCACTTAAAGTCTTCGATTTGTATTTCATGAAATGAACCGGTATAATCTAAAACATGCATCATTACAAAAAAGGCGGGAACCGATAAAATTGGAACCAAAACAATGGAGTAAAGTTTACAAGAAGGTATATAAAATAATCGGAAAAAAGACACCTCTTTACGGCGACTGCGGCCTTTTATGCCAAAAGGCTTGCTGCCAAGGAGATTCGAAGGACGGAATGCTGCTCTTTCCCGGAGAAGAGGTCATTTTTATGAAAGGCCCCGTAGCTTCCTATTTTTCTTTAACACCGGTAACAATAAAAGGCACAGCCGACCCTATAAAAGCGGTATTTGCCGTATGCAACGGCACATGCCCTCGCAAATATCGTCCCCTATCCTGCAGGATCTTTCCTTTTCTGCCGATTATCGACGCTTCCGGTGCCGTCGAAGTTATTAAAGACCCGAGAGCGAGTATTTGTCCTTTGGTTCATTTGGAAGAGGAAGATTTTCACGGTGTTTCGGATCCTTCCTTCAAAGACAGCATTTACGAAGCATTCGATTATCTAATTCAATACCCCGGCATCCGCGAATTTTTAGACGCCATATACCATAACGCAAAAGAAGTAAAACTCATACGGGATTTGTTCACAGGAAAAAATTCGATATAAAACATTCACGGCATTCATTACAATGAATGCCGTGAACGTTTTCGTCACACCAATAAATTAATATTATATATTTATATATCTATTCACCAACCAATAAACTCTCCGAATTGGTTGTTCATTTCATTTATTGATACTTTATGCGATAAAGCTCGCTGCCTTGGCCGAAATAGATATAGCCGTCTTTTTTGTTGTAGCAGAAGCCGTGGGTATGCTTCGGAATTTCCGTTTCTTGCTCGAGGGAAAGGGTATCCGAATTGATAACAGCCAACGCCTTGTAATGACGACCTTCCTTATGCCTGTACACGAATGCAAGAATTTTTCCTTCGATCATGGGAATCATTCTGCCTACGCCGTAATCGATCTGTTCCGAACGTATTTCTTCCATGGTCTTCGGGTCATAAATATGAAGAATGCTCTTGCCTTCACAGGATGTATACAAAAGAACCTTATCATCACATGCATAAACGAATGATAAATGGGTCCCTAAGGGGAATTTAATCTTGTTGAGAATTTCTCCGTTCTTGGACATTTTCACAAGATAAAATTCTTCCGTTTTTGCCACCAAACCGTTGCCGGATCCGTTGGTTGTAAAGTAGATGTTTTCAGAGTCTCCCGCAATCCAGCCGATTCCTTGTCCCGGAACAAGATCGGTAAACTTGCGGACTTCATAGGTCTTAGAGTTAATCTCCGTAATAGCCAATCCGTAGCTTCCGTAGCGGGCAATCCATCCGGTCCAGATGTTGTTATCCGGCCCGATAATGGATCTTGCTTGGGGACGAATGTAATCCGGTCCGACGCTTTCTAACGTTAACGGATTGATATTGTCTACCCGGTTCCATTCTTTTTTCGGATCGTAAACGCTGTGATCTCCTCCGGAATAAGCGGTCATGAAAATTTTACCTTCACAGCTTACGATTCCGTAAACTTCGCCGCCGTGGAGGGTAACGATATCGGAATTCCAATACTCTCCCGTTTTCGGGTCGTAGCGGAACATGGTTTGACCGAGTCCGGTGGCTCCCCAAAGAATACCGTCGTCATCGCAGGTCATTGCGAATATTTCCGTCGGAGGAGGAACGCAAGGAACATCCATAAAGGTCGGTTTTTGATCATCGGGTTTTAGGATAAAAAGACGTTGACCGCAGACGCCGATTGTATTGCCGTTAGACAGCTTCATCACGTGCCCGTAAGGCTTAGGCAGTCTTTCGTCCGTTTTTGTGGCTTCATCGAGAAGGGCTTGATCTTGAATTTCTTCGAAGGTCTCCGGATGAACCAATTTGTTTCCTTCCGGAGTTCGAATGTACAAATATTTTTTGTCGGCTTTAAGAATACCGCATCCGTCCAATACCGTGGACATTTCGTTCTTTTCAATATCGTATACGCCGATTGTGTCGGTTGACAAACCGCAGTTGACATATACTTTGCCGGGAACAGGTGTAAAGACGAGTCTGCTGTAGAGATTTCCGGGATCTTTGGTCATGTGGCCGAGGTTCACCAATGTGTGACTGTCGGGATCATATCGGAGCAAATAGCATCCGGGGTAGGTACAGCCGTATACTTTTCCGTCCGAAGCCATCGCCAAGTCCCATATATACGTTACTCCCTCCAGCTTTAAGGAAGGCATCCAAGTCCTGCTTTTCAATTCCAACGAATGAAGATATCCGTATGTTCCGCAGGTTCCTACAAGAAGTCTTTCATTCTTGTAGTTGAATAACGCCCATGCTCCGTTATCTCCGGGGATTTTAATCGTTTCCCCTTCGCCGGATTCCGGATCGATAATCAGTACTTCACCGACTCCTCCGGCTACAAAACTGGACAATACAACCTTTTCCTTGTTGTCCTTCGGATCTTGGATAAGGATCCCCTTAAAAAAGCAAAAATTCCTGCAAGGTTGCTCCAAATACTCATAACCTTTCGTCATATAATCCTCCGTTATGCCGTAAGGACTTGATTAATAAACACAACGTATTAAATCACACATATTTCAAAAAGGTAAACAAATTATGAACAAAAGATAGCGTCAATATACATTCGGAAATAAAAAGAGAGAGTTCACCCTTATGATAAGATTAAATCTTGTCTGTATCATATATCATTTCCATCAATTTTTCCACATTTGTTTTTTTAATTGATTATTAC
>JAAYHZ010000433.1 GCA_012744235.1 Clostridiaceae bacterium | reverse complement strand
GGGAATCACCGGCTGCAACAATTACGCCCGTATACCGTCGGCATCCCGAATATCCATCGGCGCCACGCTTCGATAAACGCTTCAAAAATCATAATTCACGTCGACATAAAAAGGGGAACCGAAAAAAGTTTCCCTTTTTTTCATGCTATCATTCCTTTTTCCTTTTCATTGAAATATATTGAAAGTTATTGTAATATTAAGGTATAGAAGGGGCGAATTTTTACCTTTAATCCGGTTAACTTTGCTATCGAAAACAAAAACAAGTGAGGGTTATGATAAATGAAAAGATTAATACTCATCGTTACGATCGTATTGTTTTTATCATCCTGTTCGTCTCTTAGCTTTTTCGAAAAGCCTGCCGATACAACAAGACGCGTGCCGTCCGTACCTTCGAAGGCTTCGGAGCAAATAGAGCTTACCATCCTGTTACCCTATTTTGAAAACAAGAACGAGTATTTGGAGATTTTCGAAGAACTGAACGTAAAAAGCAGAGATCTTCTCGGCATCACCGTTCGAATGCTGACGGAGGAGCTTTCCGATAAGGATCCTATACGCTATAAAATGCATTTGTATTATCCTTACTATTCGGAGGTTTTGGAATCATCTATCAATGCCGGTTTGGGTCCCGACATTTTCTTTGTATTGCATACGTATAGTTTGTTCCCGGCAAGGTCTCATACGCTGCATCAAGCCGTTCGTTCCGGTTACGCAACGGATTTGACCGATTACATTAATAACCAAACTCCGTATCTTTTGGGGTTTATCACCGAATACCCGAACCTTCTTCCCGTCATGAGTATACAAGACCGAATTTACGGTATCCTTACTCCGCCGACCTATTTGAATTGCTATGTGCTCATTGTCCATAAAACGATACGTGATAAAATCGATGTCTCCGGTATATATACTTTACGAGATGCGATAAACGCCTGTATTGAAATTTATAATAAAGGCCTTTTGGAGGACCGAGATCAAATTTTTTTTACTTGGCGTTATGTAATAAACAGCATTATTGAGGAAGCGGGTTACGACATGGCCTTTGATGAAAGCGGACATATATGTACTATCTGAAGCGAAACGATGCCTCGAAAAAGCTTTACCGTATCGAAGAAACGAATATTTTGGAATTGTTATACGAATACCGCAATTTATTCGAACAGTATTCCATTGAAACGAGAGAATCGGACAATGAAAAGAGAGTATTGGCCGGTATTGATATGTATTTTAATCTTTTCTCGGACAGATACGATTTCGAAAAGGATAAGGTGAATTATGATGTATTTTTCTTGGATCCCAAGAATGTAATTCTTACGGGTCAAGGCGATATCAATAAACACAGTATGTTCGTAGTGAACGAGAGCTGCCAAGACAAGCAAGCCGCCGTACGATACATCGATTGGTTGTTTTCGAACCCGGAAGCAAACAAATTGATCAAATACGGAATCGAAAACAAGCATTACAAAATCGACCCTACCGGCATGCTATATTTCGACGAAACGGTAAAGCAAATTCCTTCGTATGTATCGTTATTCACAGGCTACACCGTGGACACCGGTATTTTGGCGCCGGAGAGCATCTACATCACCGAAGGGGAGGATACCATTACCCGACGTATTTTAAAAAACTACCGAATCGATGCCTTCACAAAAGTCGTACTGGACAGCTTTTCATTGGATGATGCGGGAAATTTCGAAACCATTGCAGACAAATACCAAAAACTATTGGATAAAGAAGGCTTCGTTTTTTCACGCAGCAGCGAGTATGATTGGAGGATCGTTTTTCTCGATTTATTGGACTATCATACGGAGGTCGAGGAGTATATAGAGCTTTACGCACGGCTCCAAAGATCGTACAAAAAAGAATATATGAACGAGCTTCAAAGCCTTTTAACCGGCGGACAATAGCTTACAATTCTAAAATACCTGCAAATTTTTTTAATCAATATATTGCAAAGCATCCTGTTTTGCTATATAATAGTCAAAGAAAGTCAAAGACAGTTTGTGAAATAAAGCGATGAATTTGTGTATAAATATAAAGTGAGTATGTGTCCAAGCGATTGGTGTGCATACGAATGAAAAGAGGTGAAGGTGTTTGAAGTTTAAAGATTATTACGAGATTCTCGGTGTGAAAAAGGATGCAACAGATGAAGAAATCAAAAAAGCCTATCGAAAGCTGGCGAAAAAATATCATCCGGACGCGAATCCCGGTAATAAAGAAGCGGAAGAAAAGTTCAAAGAGATCAGCGAAGCCTACGAAGTGTTAGGCGACAAAGAGAAAAGGAAAAAATACGACCAATTCGGACACCGGATGGACTTCAACGACGGATTCGAATTCGATCCTTCACAGTTCGGATTTAACAGAACCTATTACCAAACGGGAAATGCAAGCGGATTTTCCGATTTTTTTAATATGTTTTTCGGCGGAGGATCGGACGGCTTCAATACCGACGATATCTTAGGGTCCATTTTCGAGAATATCGGATCCCGAGGTGCAAGGTCCGTCAAACGAAAGGGAGAAGACATTACGTCTCACCTTGAAATCGACCCGACAGATGCTTTGTTAGGAAAATCGGTTAAGGTAACGGTAAATGTCAACGGCAAAGCGAAGACCTTGGATATTAAAATACCGGTAGGTATTAAGGAAGGAGAGCAAATTAAGCTGAAAGGACAAGGTTCCGAAGGAGTGAACGGCGGTCCGAACGGCGATATGTACATTAAAATTAACTTTTCGCCGAATGCGCAATACAAGGTAAACGGTTTGGATATGGAAAAGAAGGTCGAATTGTTACCTTGGGAAGCGGCATTAGGTACCGGTATATTGGTGGATATGCCGGACGGGAAGAAAATGAACGTCAACATCCCTCCCGGAATCAATACCGGAAACAAGCTTCGGATTCCGGGACAAGGATATACGGATCGAAACCATAATCGAGGCAACCTTTATTTGAATATTTCCATCGTCAATCCTCCTGTGATCGACGAAAAAATGAAAAAACTGTACAGAGAATTAATGGAGCATAATCCGGTTGCTCCGCGACGTTAAAAAACGAAAGAATGCAAGGGGTGATAAAAACGTATGAATATGGAAAAATTGACGCAAAAAGCGGCTGAAGCAATAATGGATACGCAAAAGGTGGCATTAAGCCACGGCAACCCGGAAATCGGGTCGGCTCATTTGCTGTATTCCTTGCTATATCAAGAAGAAGGCTTGATTCCTCAGCTTTTAAAATATATGTCCGTGGATGTGGAATCGGTGAAAAAGGATGCGGAAGGTCTTGTAAATTCCCTTCCTTCGGTAACCGGTACCGCTGCCCAGAATCCGTATGTCTCTGCAGAGCTTAACAAGATCTTCATTGAAGCGGAGAATATAGCGAAGAATTTTAAAGATGAATACATTAGCGTTGAGCATCTTTTTATGGCTTTGCTAGATAAAGCAAGCAGTCGTGTAACCGGCATTCTAAACCGCCATAATGTTAACAAGAACACGTTTTTAAAAGCTCTGCAAGCCGTAAGAAAGAACCAAAGAGTAACGTCACCGAATCCGGAGGATACCTACAACGTGTTGGAAAAATACGGCCGAGATTTGGTAAAGATGGCTGCGGAAGGGCGTTTGGACCCGGTTATCGGAAGAGACGATGAAATCAGAAGAACCATACGAATCCTGACCCGAAGGACGAAAAACAACCCGGTTCTCATAGGCGAACCCGGCGTAGGTAAAACGGCCATTGTGGAAGGGTTGGCGCAGCGAATTCACAAGGGCGACGTACCGGAGAATTTAAAAGACAAAACCATCTTCGCTTTGGATATGGCCGCTTTGATTGCCGGAGCAAAATATCGAGGAGAATTCGAGGAACGCTTGAAAGCGGTCTTGAACGAGGTTATTAAATCCGACGGAAAAATCATCCTGTTCATAGACGAGCTCCATAACATTGTAGGTGCGGGAAGGACGGAAGGTGCCATGGATGCGGGGAATATTTTGAAGCCGGCTTTGTCCCGAGGCGAGCTGCATTGCATCGGTGCCACCACCTTATCGGAATACAGAAAATACATTGAGAAAGACGCCGCATTGGAAAGAAGATTCCAGCAGGTTTTGGTGGAAGCTCCCAATGTGGAGGACACCATTTCCATATTAAGAGGCTTGAAAGAAAAATACGAGATCCATCACGGGGTCCGTATCACCGACAATGCCATCATTGCATGCGCGACGTTGTCGGATAAATATATCAGCGATCGATTCTTGCCGGATAAGGCCATTGATTTGATGGATGAAGCGGCGGCGAAGCTGAGAACGGAAGTGGACAGTATGCCTACGGAGCTGGACCAAATCAACCGTAAGATTCTGCAGTTGGAAATTGAACGAGAAGCATTAAAGAAAGAAACGGACTTGCAATCGAAAAAACGTTACGAAGCGCTTGTGGAAGAAATCGCGGAACTGAAAGCCGAAAATGACCGCCTTACGCTTCAGTGGGAAGAAGAAAAGAAAAAGATCGGCGAACAGAAACGACTGAAAGAGGAAATCGAAAATATTCGCAAGGAAATCGAAGAAGCCGAAAGAGGATACGATTTGGGATTGGCGGCCAAATTGAAATACGGAATCCTTCCGCAGAAGGAACGGGAATATGAGCAAATGAAGAATTTGCAAGAAAACCGCTTACTAAAGGAAGAGGTAACCGAAGAGGAAATCGCGGAAATTGTTTCCCATTGGACAGGGATACCGGTAGCGAAGCTTATGGAAGCGGAACGAGACAAATTGATGCATTTAGAGGAAATTCTGCACCGAAGAGTGGTAGGGCAGGATGAAGCGGTAAAAGCTGTCGCCGATGCGGTGATACGGGCCAGAGCGGGATTAAAAG
>JAAYHZ010000432.1 GCA_012744235.1 Clostridiaceae bacterium | reverse complement strand
GTCTTAATTTCTGGTATCATTATATCGAGTCGCTAGAAAACCCGTTGCAAAAAGCGGCATTTAGTTAATCTGTAAATGCTTTTCTAAACTATATTACTCAACAAATTTAAAAACAAACTCGTTATATGTAGTTTGATAAATCTTGTATGGTGCGCATACGGGAGCAAACCACCCGTAAATATATAAAATGAGGTGACTAATTATGAGAAGTTTCACAACGTTAGACCTGCAATACGCACATAGGTTCTATGGGTTCAAAGGCGAAGCGCAGTATTTGCACGGACATACGGGAATACTGACGATCGAAGTAGAAGATGACGTTAACATGGGAGTTAACATGGTGTTTCCATGTAATGAAATCAAGAAAATAGCTTGGGAGGTTTTACTAAATTTCGACCACGCACTGATTTTACGAGAAGACGATCCGTTACTTCCCGCTATTCTTGATGTTTATGAAGCACAGGGTATCAAAAACGGTACACCGACCAATAAGCAAAAGGGCCCGGCTTTCAAGACGGAACTTGCAACAGCTTATCCGGAATGCCGTTTGGTTGTCACAAAAGAAACGATGACCGTTGAAGGCATGATTAAAATTGTATATGACTTACTGAAGGACAAGCTGAATATCGTCAAGATCACGTTTACAAGCGGAGTAAACGGCGCAACGGAAGAGTATGAACCCAAAAATAAAATAGATCGTTGCCCAAAATGCGGCATTGCGTTAAACGAAAACGGTGTATGCCCTAAATGCGGATACAGGAAATAACCGAGTTTGATAGAATGTGAATAACGACACGGTACTCTATGCAAAATATGCGTAGAGTGCCGTGTCCTTTTGTACTTTATTCATTTACATCAATCGCCCACACCGGACTTAACTTAGTCAACTCAAATCTATAACTACAAAGCGGTTTTAAGAAGTGGTATCATATCCGATGAAGCGGTTATCCGCTGGTGTGATGAAATAATAGAAGAATTTCAGCACTCCTAAATTCATAAATACAGTACAAAAATACTCGAATGACGGAATATGAATTTCTGTGCTTAAATATATGGTGATAAGAGGGATTAAGGAATTGACATAGATGTAAAGATGAAAATTAAAATTTTCCATTTGTTCATAATTGTTGCTAAATAGGCTTATAAAGTACTTTTCAAGAATATTTGATGGATTGAGAAATATTACCTTGGGAAGGACTATATGGGACTAAAAGAAAAGATCATATTGGAACTTGGGAAAGAGGATGGTTTATCAGACAGGGAATTGACTGATAAAATATTGGGTATGAATGCACCACAACAGGCATTTAATCAGGCTTGTCGTCAACTCGCTGATAAAGGTATTATAAAAAGAACCTAACCGCCTATAAAGAATTACATAAATAAGGAAAACCCTTTGCAACAGTACAATGCCAATTCCTACACTAAGCAGGTTGTAAATAAAACAAAAAGTTATAATCTTGATGAGGAAAACATAAAACACAATCTTAATCGCTACCTAAAAGATAATGGATGGGAAACAAAAGTAGCTTCGGATGCGGGTTAATTATTTCCAAAAGAAATTCCGATACTTTATTTCATATGGCATTGAGTACCGGAAATATCGGCTTATGTTTGGACAGTGAGGGTATCATTGGTTATTTCAGTCTGATACGGCACCGAAGATAGGATTTGGGTTTATGGGAATTTTTTTAATAACTGCAACAGATCTTCAATGGGTTAATGGCGGTAAAGATGATCCGGAGGATTTGTGTCTTCATGGTCATGCAATAGCTGTCATTGGGAACCGAAAACTAGAATACGATGCCACCGTAAGTGCGACGGCTTTATACTTATTAAAATCACTGACGGAAGACCATATTATTCACGAGGATAATCAGATTCTTCCTTGTTGCGGATTTTTCTATCTTCCGAATGAAAAATTGGACAATGTTACCATACTCGGTTGTTCGAACGGAATAGATTGGTCGATTATTCATGATGGAAAAACAGTTGTATTGGAATTGGAAGACGGGACAAAAGAAACCGTAGGTATGGAAGAATATACGACAGCAGTATTCAAATTTGCCGATATGGTAGAAGTTTTCTATCGCTCCTGTTCTCCCAAGATATTACCAAAGGATCCATTTGAGAGGAATGGGTATATCGCATTTTGGAATGAATGGCATAAAAGAAGAGGCAGGTCCATTCACGTTGCCTATTAGTATAACAAGGATTCCTCGGGGATACGGCGACAAAGAGGTAATGAAAACCACCCTTCTCTTTTTACGTTGAAGGGTGGTTTTTATATAACCGGATATATAGGCTCATAATAGGCCTTTTCCTGTCGTTGATGTATAATGATTGACAGGATAAATGTCATCGTAATTTAGGCCTTTATAAAAAACGATCCTATCCGATAATCAAAATTAACGGGGGTTAAGCCATGATACAAACTGTTTTAGGTGAAATATCCAAGGATGAATTGGGAATTGTAATACCCCATGAGCATATTCTTGTCGGTTTTATCGAGGACGGCAAAATGACTCGGGATGACTACGATCGCGGGGAAGTCATCCGAATCATGTTACCCTATTTAATGCAGCTTGCAGCGGCAGGTTGCCGCACATTGACAGAATGCACCCCGGAATTCTTTGGAAGAGCTCCTTACCTTCTGGCCGAGCTCTCCGAGTTGTCGGGTCTTCATATCATTACAAATACGGGTTACTATCAAAAACCGTACCTGGCTCCCTTCGTTTACGAGACGAGCTCGGAGGATCTGGCTCGCATATGGATAAAGGAAGCATTGGAAGGCATCGAAAGCAGCGGGATAAAGCCCGGATTTATAAAAATCGCATTGAGCAATACAAACGGCGGAATCTCGCCCGTTCAGCAGACAATTCTTAAAGCGGCTTTATTGACATCTCGAGAAACCGGGCTTCCGATACAAGCCCATACCATTGGCGGAGAAACGGTTATGCATGCCCTTGAATTTCTGGCAAGGGATAATTTCGAGCCTAGCCGTTTTATCTGGGTACATGCGGACTCCGAGCCGGATTTAACATATCATAAAAAAGCCGCCTTGGCAGGCATGTGGATTGAAATAGATTCCATCGGTTATCGACCCTTCGAAGAGCATTATGCAATGCTGGAAAAGCTAATCGGGATGGGACTATTGAATCGACTGTTAATCTCTCAGGATGCCGGCTGGTACTGTGTAGGAGAAAAAAACGGCGGCAACATAAAGCCTTTTACCACGATCTTGGAAGGCTTTGTCCCGTTTCTGCGAGAAAAAGGCATAGCACAAAGTATAATTGAACAGCTGATGATTGCAAACCCTGCAAATGCTCTTGAGAACAGAAAAGACCGGCTATGAAGTCCTTTTTCGCTTCAACGTCCGTTATTTATCCGAGTGCGGCAAGTTTGCCGAGGTATACGTGAACAGAGAATGGATGAATCGGAGGAGTATACATGGATTTAAAAACAAGTGTACAGTATGAAGATTTCGGTGCCGTCGGTGACGGTGTTACGGATGACATGGAAGCTATCTGTGCCGCCCATAATTATGCGAATTCTCATAACCTGCCGGTAAAGACCAAACCGGATGCAGAGTATTATATCGGTCCAAAAGCATTGACGGCGATCATCGAAACGGATACCGATTGGAGTACAACTCGTTTTATCATTGATGACACGGCGGTAGAAAACAATAAGCTACCTTGCTTTTTAGTACGTTCCGCCTTGCAGCCATTCGAATTACCGATACGAAAGCTGACGAAGGATCAAAAATACTTGGATTTTCATCCGAAGCAGGCTTGCTATGTTAAAGTTACGAACTCAAACGAGAAGAAATTCATTCGCTTCGGGTTGAATCAAAACAAAGGCTGTGCCCAAACCGATTGTTTTATTTTGGAGAAGGCCGGCAGCATTACGGCACCTATAGATTGGAACTACGAGCAGATAACCGAAGCGATTGCATGCCCTATAGATGAAAAAATCCTTTCCGTTCACGGAGGCATATTTACAACCATAGCAAACCGAGCGGAATCCGTTTATAACTATTACAGCCGAGGTATTGATATTACTCGTTCCAATACCATTATAGACGGAATCACTCATTATGTAATAGGAGAAGGAACCCGAGGTTCTCCGTATCGCGGCTTTATAAACGCTAGGGATTGTGCCCATGTTACCGTCCGGAACGGCTTTTTTTCCGGCCATAAAATATATTGGACCGTCGGGTCCGCTAATCTGCCGGTTATGATGGGTTCATACGACTTGCATGCAGATAATGTGGTTAATTTAACGCTCCGGAATTGCAGAATGAACCACATTAACGACAGGACAAGATGGGGAGTATTTGCCTCCAATTTCTGCAAAAATATTATCGTAGAGGATTGCGTACTATCGCGGCTTGATGCTCATATGGGAGTATCGGGTACCTATGCCGTAAGAAACAGCCGGTTAGGATGGCAGGGATTAAATGCCATTGGTCGGGGAGAATTGATTTTGGAAAACACAATTCTCTACGGAAGAAATGTTATCAACTTGCGAACCGACTACGGAAGTACATGGGAAGGTTGTGTAAAAATAACCGATTGTAAATGGGTTCTCGACGATAATGGCCGGGAAGCATCATCGATTATCGGAATGTATAATAACGGAATGCATGATTTCGGTTATACATGCCATATGCCGGAAACGATCGAAATCAATAATTTATACATTGACGATTCCGCTCTTGGACAAAAACCGCATGAGATATATTTGTTTGCCGATCCTTGCTCGGGAGAGGATAAAGAAAGTCTGCCTTCGTGTGAGAAAAGGCCGTACCCCTATAATATCTGCAAGAGAGTTACCTGCAGGAAGATTACGGTGGTCGGCCAAAGACCGATTCGTATCAGTAAAAACGAAGAATTGTTCCGTGATGTGGAAATTACGATAGAAGATTAAACTTTTAAATGAAATATTAATTTTTTTCTTCACCTATCGAATCTTTATAACGTCATATTGGAAGGAGCAGGTAATGCCTGTTCTTTTATTTTATATAGTTCTCACGTTATTCCAATTCGGAATATAAACGGCATAATTAAATACACCCGCGCCGGTATCCGGTATCGGATTACAACCGACCGTTTTTTATTGCCTACAGGTCATGCTTTTTACTTCAATACCATTGAGGACATCAGCGATTGGAAATCAAAGAGCAAAAATTAAAGATGTCAGCAATGGTTGATGAAATGACCTGTACCTACAACCGTAAAGCAGGATTGTTCGAATTTGAAAGCATTCTTGCATGTGCAAACGATACTTTAGTAAAGGCTGTATCGTCTTTATCGACATAGACGGCCTTGAAAAAGATAAATGACAATTACGGTCACACCGAGGGGGACTATACAATCAAGAAAATCGCAAGGGAACTTCGCACCTCGGTTCGCAGTTCCGATATTGTCTGCCGATATGGAGGAGATGAATTTCTAATTATACCTTTGTCCTTCAGCCATGACGGTATTACGGCGATGCTTTAGGAATACAGAGCTTTGTTCGAAAAATTTTTTTTGCCATATCCGGTTCAATGAACACAAGACCGCCGAGATTTTCAATAACCTCAGTCACAATCCGTAGACCGAGACTATGAAAATCCTTGTCTTCTTTCATTGTTACAGGCATATCGTTGTCCTTTTTCAGTTCGCCGTTAAATGAATTGGAAATCTCAATGTTAATCCAATCCTCGTTAGCGTCGCTGATGATCTCAATGAACCTATCCGGGCCGGACAGCTTATTGCACGCATCAATGGCATTATCCATGATATTTGTAAAAACGCGGACAATATCCAGCTCCGTCATGATATTTTCCGGCAGATGTGCAACCGCAGAAAAGCGAATGCCCTTTTCTTCACATATGTTGGCCGTGTCCTGCAAGATGGCATCGAGAATCATATGATCGGAGTAGGTCTTGTGGGTAAGTACATTCCGCTGCATCGTATCATGAATGTTGTCCAGCATCCGGATCGCCTTTTCATATTCCCGATTTCGCAGCAAGGTTTTCACGGAAGTCATCATATTATTGTAGTCATGACGGAAAGTGCGATAGCTTTCCGTAAATCTGCCGTAGGATTGGTAATGGCGTATTTGGCGTGACAGCTGTTCCTGTAATCGATTGGTATGCAGCTCGTACTCCAGCAGCTCCGTTACCTTTAATGTATGATTGAACACAAACAATAAACTGATTTTACTGATGATACAGGCTCCTAAATACAGCATAGAATACCAGGCTTGCTGAAAATCATGATAACGGCCTTCATTGACAAGTAAAAGAAAGAGCAATTGGAAGTTTAGATAGATGACCACAAATTTGAGCTGTCCTCTATTCTTAAACAGGTTTTTGGATTTATCATCCGGAATAATCGCTTTACGAAGAAAGATGCTGACCATGATGGACAGGAGTACAGCCAGTAAGAAGATCGAATAATAGTAGATATCATTCTGAAGAACGTTTTTGATTTCGGCATGCAATACCAAGGAATAAATTGACATGACAATGCCGCGACTGCTGTATAGTGAAAAAACGTAGATACTGCCCGCATAAAGTATTTCCACCCAGTGACCCTGAAACAGAAGGCAAAAAACCAGCATCATGGTACTCATCATAATGTAGATATCGATGCGATGATCCAAGAATAAAAAGGACAGTGAAGAAATACCGATATGCATGGCAATTGCGGCTACATAAGAAAGCCAATGTGTCCTTTTGGATGTAAATATTGCTTTGAAGTATAAAAGGATATAAATATCATATAGAATAAACGCCACTAAAGACACAAGCTGTATCGGCTTCATGCTTTCGGTCTCCTTATCTCAACGAACATGAATGCCGGCACGGTTGATGTAATCGGAAAATGCTTGCCGGACTTGCTTCATGTAAGTCACACCAATGGGAAGCTTTTCTCCCGTTTTTAAAAACAGGTTGTTCTGCTGGAACTTTGATATGTAAGGCAGGGATACGATATACGATCGATGAATACGGACAAACCCTTTATCTTTTAAACGGTTTTCCAGTTCCTCCATTGTTGAATAAAAATCATGTTTTTCCGTTTGGTTATAATGTACCGTAACTACTCGTTTCCAGATCTCAAAATAGGAAATGTCCTTCGTCGGAATGACTTTTTGAAAATTGCACGATTCAATGATAAACATGTCCGTCTCTTTTTTTTGAACCAAAGCTACGGCCCAAAGAAACGTATTTTCAAATTTTTCTGTCGATACTTCTCCTTTTAATAAATATTGAACGGGCGAGGCATCAAAAGCATCGTAAACATAATCCTCGCTTGTTGTCAGAAAAATGATTTCCGATATGCACCCGATTTCTCTGAGCATTATGGCCGTATCCATCCCGTTTAACTTTCCCATGAGAACATCAAGATAAATAATGTCCGCCTGATTCGGTGAATCGTCAAGATGAAACAGCAGTTCTTCACCGCTTCGAAATGAAGAAATGGAAACTACGATCTTGTTTTTTTGTGCAATTATATCTATCATTCTTGCGTATTTATCAAGATCTTCTTGATTGTCGTCGCATAGATATAATGTCACCATAGTGGTCCGTTATCCTTTCTTTCCGCCAGTACGATTATCGAATCCGAACAGGTCATAGTTCTCATAGGATGAATAAAGACTTCATCATATTTATAACATATGATATGATTCTACTGCAAAAAGCTCATTCTTACACTCGTAAAATTACACTAATGACATAATAAAATCC
>JAAYHZ010000431.1 GCA_012744235.1 Clostridiaceae bacterium | reverse complement strand
GAGCGAAGTGGTACTCCTTTGCGAAGTCTGCAAGAGGAAGAAAAGCGCCGACGGTTTCCGGGACGCCTTCCAAAACATAACCTTCAAAAACATTGCCCACCCCTAAGGGTGGGCTGTGTTTGTAGACAGATAATCTCGAGGTTATAAAACCACAAGAGCAGAGAGCGAAGGATTTTCAGTTTTAAACATCCGGCAGAACATGATTGAAAACAGATGTATTATTTGGTATTTTCCTGCCTGCTATTGCTATTCCGAATTACTCATTTTCCCTTCCGGATTCATACAAGGATGAATTGAATAGATAAACCAAAATCTACCTTCTTTTTTGCCTTCACAAATCTTTCCATCTCTTAGGAGTCTTCTTAATGGTAAACCCGGCCTGTTTTTACTGTCTTTTAGCAATCCTGTGCTATCCAGCCATCGGGCTGCTTGAACCGCACCCACTTTATTTAGCTTTAGTTTGGCGAGTTCATCCTGGATAAACAAGTTTATTTCGTCAATCTTGTTTGACATATTTAGTTCACCACGATCCCCTTCCAAATCAAGTGCTATTTTTATTTTTTGAAACCATCTGTTGTCTTTCAGTTCATGCTGCCAAATACGAACTACAATCCAACCTTTGTCTTTCAGTGTTTGGTTCACCAAATTGTCTCTGATCTTATTTTGCTCAATTTTTTTTAACCAGAATTCCCTGTTTGTCTTCGGTATTTGTCCACGTGTCGGGTGACCGTGCCAAAACTCACCGTCAACAAACACCGCAATTTTCTTTTTTGGAAAAACAAAATCGGGGTTGCCAAAAAGACGATAGTTACGGCGCCAACCTTTGATACCATTTTCACGTAATAATGAGACTAGTTTTTCCTCCGTAGCACGATTACCATTACTGCGAACATGTGACATTATTTCGGAACGTTTTTCTTTGGAAAATACATCAGCCATAATTAAAAACTCCTTGAATTTCCTTTTTTGAATTTCACGGCGGAATCCATACCGCAAATACCCAAAAAGTCGCATAAGCTGCAACGAATTTCTCCGGATGCTCCATGTTTGAGGGGACCTGATACGAATTTTCGGTCGCGAATGGCAGTTGCCGTCTTGATTACGGTTTGCTTCGCGTTTTCTATTGAATCCTCGTCCAAAGGCACCACCAACTCATGCTTCTCACCCTTGCTCCGATCGACATCAAGGTAACGTACCAAGCCTTTATCCGGCTCGTATTGAAGCTCTTTTTTTGCAGCTATTGCATAAACTCCAAGCTGAAGCTTCATTTCATCCTCATCAAGTTCCTTATGCCTGTCGGATTCCGGTTCACCCGATTTAAAGTCAATTAAGGTAACCCGTGGAGGATCATCGCGACGCACTATATCAATAGCTCCAAAAATCAGAGCGCCGCCGTCACTGGCATCCTCAAATTCAACTAGCGTTTCAAATTCTTTTTCCGGTTCAAAGGAAAGCTCGCGCAACTCCTCTGCAAAATACTTAATATAGTCGCCAACAATTTTAATTCCCTTTCGGCGCATGTTTTCCGCCGGTTCTCCGGTTGTATAACGCAAATAAAACAATCCACGCTCTATTAAATCTTTTATCGCAGCTTCAAGTTTGTTTGTGTCTCCGGCCAGTTCCGCCCAATAAGTCGGGTTTGAATGGATCACCCGTAGCAAATTGTGAATTCCTCTTCCATAACCGAAAGCCTGGTCTATTGTCGGAGAAAAACCGAGGACTTTTCGCAGATAAAAATCATGGGGGCATGCCAAATAATATCGCATATCGGTAAAAGAAGTAGACAATTGCATTTCCCTTCTATGTTCCAAGGGAGCGTGACGAATTTCATTGAGAAGAGCGCCTGCATCGTCGGTGACAGTACCACCGGATGCATTTACTATCTCTTGCAATTCCCGTATGAACTTTGATCTTCGTCTCCCTGAACAACTGATTATCAGAAATCGTTCAGCCCGGGTTAAGGCTACATACATCAAGCGACGTTCACCGTCATAGTTTTCATTGTCTGAAAGTCCTTCAATATCGATCTCATCCAGGATTTTACCCGAGAGTGGAACTCGGACTGCTTGGCGCGCTCTTGAACTGGGGAAACGACTGGCGCATACGTCTGCCAGAAAAACAGCGGCAAATTCAAGTCCCTTAATAGAGTGGATGGTGCTGATTGTGACAGCATTTGGCGGAACTATTAAAGGCTGTTCTGGTGTACGACCGCTTTCGGCACCATATTGGCAAAGACCAATAATCTGCCAACGATAATCATCCACACTGGTCCAACCGGGGGTTTCAATGCCGGTAATTAAGCCGCTCAGAGTACCCAAATGAAACATGGCGGCTTCACCTCTGCCATCACAGGTATCCCATTTTTCCACTTCGGTTTCTGTGAGCATCCAATGATAGAGTTGTTGCGGAAAAACACGACGAAGCGGGCGTTCATCGACGAGAAACTCACGAAGCCTGCGGGTCCGAAGAAAACTTACTTCATTGGCCTTGTAAGCACGCCCGTCAACAATTCTTGCTTTTAAAGCTCGAGCTGCAAAAGCAAGTCGATCTTCAATTTCACGATTAAGAGAAAGTCCGGATCTTCGCAAAAGGCGGGCGGATTCTCGAAGAACGAGTTCCGGTTCCGGATCGCATTCAAGAACGCTTGCTATCCTATTGGGCAAGCTTTTCGGATTATGTGGAGAACCATAGAACTGATCAATGCCTGCAGAAATTGCAAGGGCGGCAATTAATAAAAGAACTTCCGGTTGAGAGAACAGGTCGGGGCCTGCACGAACAACCGCAGGTATACCCATTTCTTCTAAAGCGCGCATGTAAGTTCGAACATCGGTTGAAGAGCGCACCAAAACCGCTATATCGGAAAGAGCAAGGCCCCTGTAGGTACCGTCACGTTTATCATGTCGGGCGCCTTCGGCTTCCGACGGTACAATTGTTCGAATTGCTTCGGCTATCCATGACGCTTCTTTATTTCGGTTATCGAAACTGACAAGCGCAATGTGGGACGGGTGGTTGTCAACCCGGTCTTCCTTACCGTGCAACATATGCGGTGTTTCCATACCGCCGGCAGGTGATATCGTATCGGACCACCTATTGGCGATTTCTATTATGCGCGGTGTTGAACGAAAATTTTCGCTTAAGTCAACAACATCGGAATCAGGATCATTTTTAAATTGCTTCCACATCTCACCGATAATTTCAACTTTGGCACCACGAAAAGCGTAGATAGATTGTCGGTGATCTCCGACGACCGTTAATTTGCCATGTTCGCCTGTCAAGGCAAGCATGATATCCCGCTGTACAGGATTGATATCTTGTACCTCGTCCACTACCAGGTGTACTTGTTTTTCTTTCAACGACTGCATGTGCTTTTTATCATTAATTAAATTACGAAGAAATTCGGTCTGACATGTACTGAAGTCAAGGAAGCGTCGGCATCTCAAATAAGCGTAATACCTGGCTGCAGAGACAGCAAAAGCCTTTGCGGCATCGTCCTCGCCAACCTGGGTAAGCAATCGAGCCTTTTTGCACCATTCTCTTTCTTCAGTACCCAAACGATAAGGCGGCTCTTCTGAAGAAAGTTTGACCTCAAAGCGGTTGTGCTCATGCAGCTGGTCATACGCCGTAATAAACTGATCAATCGTTTCAGATTGCGAAGCATTAAGAACCGAACGAAGGCCGCTTAAACCGAGAATACCGTTAAAACCTCGCAGTATCAGAGCCATTCGGGATGCTTCATCCAAAATGTCATAATTGTGATATTTATCCGGCCAGAATTCTCTCAGTTTTGCCAGGCAAAACCCGTGTATAGTTCCTACGTACATCCCACCGAGGTTTACATCTTCACCTGGATGTGTAATTTTTTCAATCCAAAATCTAACGCGAAACTTCATCTCTTCCGCCGCTTTTTCAGTAAACGTAAATGCTACAATATTTTCTTTCGGAACATTTTCCACGCCTACCCACCATGCAATTCGGCGTGCCATTACTTCAGTTTTACCTGAACCTGCACCGGCAGCAACCAATAAGCGACGTTTGTCCGATTGTACAGCTTTTGCCTGGTTCGGAGTAAGACTGTGTAGCAGGCGTTCAATTATTTCATGTTTATCCACAACAAAACACCTCCTATACAAACGCTTAATTTGCAAGCAGTGCCTTTTTAACAGACTTTGCGTGAGCCTTGATAAAAGGAGGCGGTAAAGCATTGCCAATCATAAGCGCAATTGCCGATTTGTTGGTTGTAATCGGAAACTTGTATTTTGGAGGAAACCCTTGCAACAATGCAGCTTCACGCATAGTAATGGCTCTATTTTCTTCGGGATGCAGGAAGCGTCCCTTGGAAGGGTTGAAGCAGCCGCCGGTAATCGTGGGAGCAACATCGTCCCAGGCCATCCTACCATAGACGTCCTTAAAACCGTTACATTTCTTATGACATTCCAACCAATATTCTCCCGGTAAATCCGTGCGACTGCCACCGTCGTGCGGAATCATAGAAATCATTTCAAGAATTCGACGGGAACGTTTTTCTTTCATATCATGGATAGGGTCTCCGCTTTCGCCCGCCTTTGGCAAGCTCCCTATTGCCTCGCGCACAGTTTTTCGTTTTCCAGCGGGATTGGCGAAAGGCACTGAAAAACCTCTACCGGCCATGTAGATTAACCTACGTCTTCGCTGTGGAACCATGTAATCTGCTGCGTCCAAAATTCTCGACTCGCCGATATAACCAATCTGTTGCATTTGCTTGCAGAAATAGCCAAATCTCTTATCTCTGGCCAGTCCCGGAACATTTTCGAGCATTACGGCGCGAGGTTCAAGCGTTTCCACGAACCGGAGAAATTCCAACAAAAGGTCATTTCGTGGGTCATCGATATCCAAAGCACCGTTAAGTGTGCGCATGGTGGAGAAACCTTGGCATGGAGGACATCCTGCCAACAAATCAAGCTCGCCTTTGCCAAGCCCCAAATCTTCGGCAAACAGGGCCGGTTCAATATTCCTAATATCCTCAGTATATACTTTTACCGAGGAATGATTTTCATGATAAGTTAATACGGATAAAGGGTCGATATCTATGGCTCCTATAACATTAAAACCGGCCTGCTTTAAACCGATTGTCAAACCGCCGCAACCGCAAAAAAGGTCGACCGCTATAGGTTTCCGATTCTTCTTTGGAATATTGGCTATATGTGTCATTTCTGATCACACCATATTAAATATATAAAAATTGGTTTTTTGATATCCATATTTTATCATAGCCTTTCTCGCAAGACAATTCGTAATCAAATAATAATATAAGCCAGCCACTGATGGCGGGCTACTGTTTATATATCAAGCTATAAAGTATAATTATAGTAATGTATTACTCATAGGAAGGATGGGTTTTGTGAAAAATAGCATCGAAAAGTTTATTAACAGGATACACCAGGGTGACTGCATTGAACTAATGCGCCAATTGGACGATGAATGCATAGACTTAATATTTGCCGATCCTCCATATTTCCTGCAACTAAAGGGCGAATTATACAGGACCAACCAGACAAAGG
>JAAYHZ010000430.1 GCA_012744235.1 Clostridiaceae bacterium | reverse complement strand
CTATCAATCAATAATGTAAACTTGCTTTCCATGTCGTGTGGTTATATAATAGCAGGCAAAGAATACTTGATTGATAAATTGTTAACAGAAAGAAGGGAATACAGTTGAAAAAGATTATTTGCTTGCTCACAGTTTTAACGCTGATTTTATCGTTTTTAACGGCATGTAAAAAAGACGAGTCCGTTGAAGGCGTTGATATTCGCATAGGGGGATTAAAGGGCCCTACATCCATCGGCTTGGTGAATTTAATCGATTCTTCCGATAAAGGAGAAACGAAGAATAAATATGAACTTACGGTGTACGGTTCCGCGGATGAAGTGACTCCGAAGCTTTTGCAAGGAGAACTGGACATTGCCGCCGTACCGGCCAACTTGGCCTCGGTTCTATACAACAACACCGAAGGAAAGATCAAAATTTTGGCTATTAACACCTTAGGCGTTTTGTACATTGTGGAAAAAGGAGATTCCGTAAAATCCTTCGCCGATTTGAAGGGCAAGACCATTTACGCCAGCGGCAAAGGTTCCGTTCCGGAATACAACCTACGCTACTTGCTTAAAGAAAACGGAATCGATCCGGACAACGACGTAACCCTGGAATGGAAATCCGAGCCTACCGAAATCGTGGCTCTTCTTTCCCAATCGGCAACCGGAGTGGCGATGCTTCCCCAACCTTACGTAACGGTTGCCCAAACCCAAGTGGAAGGACTGCGGATGGCGCTGGATTTGAACAAGGCGTGGGAGGATCTGAAAACGGGAAGCTTATCGGTTACCGGTGTGTTGGTGGTAAGAAGCGAATTTGCGGAACAGTATCCTGATCAAATTGCCGCGTTTTTGAAAGAATACAAAACGTCCACGGAAAAAGCCAATGACGATGTCGCGAAGACCGCCGAGTTATCGGAGCAATTCGGTATCGTTGCGGCGAAGGTAGCGGAAAAAGCGATTCCGTACTGCAATATCACATATATAGACGGGGATGAAATGAAGACCGTCTTGGAGGGATATTTGAATGTGCTCTTCACACAAAACCCGAAAGCCGTGGGAGGAAAGCTTCCGGAGGCTGATTTCTATTATCAATCGAAATAAAAAGAGGTTGGAAAAAGCGGCGGCTGTTTTAGCCGCCCTCCTTTTATGGCAGCTTCTTGCCATGGCCATAAACAACAGGCTGCTTTTGGTAACGCCCTTTGTCGTTTTGGAGCGGTTATTCCGCATGATTCCGACAGGGGATTTTTGGCGTTCCGTTGCTTTTTCCGTATCCCGAATTCTATCCGGCTTTTTAATCGGGTCTTTCATCGGCACCTTGCTGGCCGTCATCGCCGGCCGATTTCGTATTGCCGATATCTTGCTTCGCCCTTACATGGCGGCCATAAAAGCTACGCCTGTGGCTTCTTTCATCATTCTTTGCCTTATTTGGTTGAATTCCAGGAATCTATCCGTATTCATTTCCTTTCTGATGGTGCTGCCCATTGTATATACCAATGTACTTTTGGGGATACGAAGCACGGACAAACAGCTTTTGGAAATGGCCGACTTGTTTAATATCGGATGGTGGAGAAGACTGCGGTACATATATATACCGCACCTTACGCCCTACATTCTCTCCGCTTGCACCGTGTCCATCGGGCTTTCCTGGAAGGCCGGCGTCGCCGCCGAGGTAATCGGTATTCCTACGGGCTCAATCGGAGAGAGGCTTTACGAAGCGAAGGAGTATTTCAGTACGGGAGATCTTTTCGCTTGGACCTTGGTGATTATCGCCTTAAGCATCCTAGCGGAAAAGATTTTTGTAAAGACATTGACATATCTTTTGAACCTAAGGGAGACATATTGATGGATATACGGCTCGACAATATCTCCAAAAGCTTCGGCGACAAAAAAGTACTGACGAATTTTTCCGCCGTCATTAAAAAAGGCAAAGTCACTTGCATTATGGGACCCTCCGGATGCGGGAAAACGACTCTGCTTAATATTATGGCGGGCTTATTGACTCCCGACGAAGGGAATATTACGGGCATCCCTGAAAGAAAGAGCGCCGTTTTTCAAGAAGAACGCTTATGCGAAACCTTCGGCGCCATATCCAACGTACGTATTGTTTGCGGCAAAAACGTAAAAATCGAAACGATTAAAGAGCATTTAAATCGAATCGGTTTGGGAGACAGCTTGAATAAACCGGTGAACCGGTTAAGCGGCGGTATGAGGCGGAGAGTGTCCATTGTCCGCGCCGTTTTGGCGGACCGTGACATCCTTTTTCTTGACGAGCCTTTTAAAGGATTGGATAAGGATACGAAGATTTCGGTTATGGAATACATCAAAGAGTATACAAAAGGAAAAACCGTGATTATGGTGACTCACGATAAAAAAGAGGCGGAAGCCATGGAAGGCGACCTTATAGAAATGGGGTAAGGTGTCCGATTTAAAAAATGAATCGGACATCTTACCCCTTTTAATATATCCTTCTATTTTACCATCCGTATTTTTTCAATGTGTTACGGCTGATTTCCGCATCCTCCAAACCGGTTCGATCGGTTGAAACGTCTTGTTCCACGATAACGTATTTGGCTCCTACGTATTCGCAAGCTTCCAATAAAGAAGGAATGTCTTGTTTTCCGTAGCCTAAAGGTTGGAATTTAAAGTGGGATTCCTCTCTTGTCTTTTTCGGCGCATTGCTCATGATGAGGTCGTAGGGAGTGTCGGAAGAGGATGTGTCGTCGGCGGTGAAATCTTTCAAGTGTACAACGGGTGCACGTCCTTTGAATTTTTTCAAATATTCCACGGGATTGACGCCGGCAAAATGAACCCAACAGGTATCGATTTCGGACTGTAAGATATCGGCCGGTATCGTTTCGTACAGAATGTCCAAAGCGTATTTTCCGTCGATTGTGACAAACTCAAAATCGTGGTTGTGATAAAGCAGGCTCATTCCCATTTCCTTTGCGATTCTTCCGATGTTTAAAATGTCTTGAATGGTCGGTTCAAATCCCTTATGCCCCGGACGTCTTTCTTCTTCCAGCCAAGGAATGGCGATATAGGAGCAGCCTAAAGAGGCATATTCCGACAAGGTTTTCTTCGTGTCCTCTAACAGTTCCGAAATAGCTACATGGGCGGATATGATGCATAGTCCGGCATCTTGGTACAGTTTCTTTATTTCATCGACGCTTTTTCCTCCGAACCCGGCTAATTCCACATAGTCGTAGCCCATGGCCTTGACTTTTTCTAACGTGGCTTTGTAATCTTTACTTAATTCGTCTCTTACCGAATACATTTGCAGCGCTACCGGTAATGGCATACAATCAACTCCTTTTATTTATCCTAT
>JAAYHZ010000429.1 GCA_012744235.1 Clostridiaceae bacterium | reverse complement strand
GACTAAAGTCAAAAAGCTTGCAATCCCGGTACTGACGGCATAGGCTGCCGAATCGGCACCGGAGGATACGGCCATGGCGGCATTTTCTGCCGACTTTTCCGCGATGGCAGGCTTGATGTTTTCGGGCAGAGGAATTTGGTCCAAAAGATGGTTGATGCTTTCCATAAGCGAAAGACCGGCGGAGAGCACCTTCCCTTGTGTGGTCTCGTATATTTTATCCACCATGCGGTTATAGAATTCGGCTTGCTGCAGAAGGCTTGAGATGGGACGTGCAAATTTCAATGCGATGAAAACGGACAGTATGAAGGACAGAATCTTGTAAGCCATTTTAATAACACCGGTATACAAACCGATAATACCGGCTACGGCGATGATACCAATTACGATGATATCGATAGCATCCAATGTTAACAAATCCTTTCTAGAATAATTTTATGTACGTCATATCCAGCTCCGTTACGGATACGGCATGGGTCCTGCCCAAGGGGAATACATCCAAAACGTCGCTTTTTGAGCTGTACTTGATGGACAAGGTTCCTTCCGTATTGTAGAACAGGACTTCTCTTCCGTAATTTACCGCCGCTATATCGTCGTATGTTCGAATACTCACAATATTCGTTCCGTATATGTGCTCTTGAAGAGTGTTTCCTTCGTAATCGGCAAAGACCGTATGACATTGGCCCTGCGAGTCGATGTAGGCATACACCAAACCGTTTTTAATGGGAGATACGGTAATCATTTTACCCGTTTCTTTCTTCCAAACCGATTCGGCATTGCCGTTGAAGCAATAGATTCCTTTTTCGTTTCCCGTAATTAGGTTTCCGTTTTCCAAGGGAAACAAAACCGAAAAGAGTTCGTTTTGAACAATGTGTCCGGCGTCCGCCGCTTCCGCAATAAAGTCCGAAAACTCCAGTATGGTTTCAATCCCCGTCCCGGATGTCTTGACGCTGTTCACCGTGTACTCTTTTCCCGATGAAAGTACGGCCGCATTGACCGCCACGCTTTCCCTTTTATATACATCGCATATCTTTTTGCCTGAAGAGTCGAAAAAACTGATTTTGGAATAGGCGTTGGTATCGTCGCATAAGATGGCGATATACCCTTTGCTGTTTACCGACATGTAGCGGATGGTTCCCGTCAGCTCCAAAAGGGCGATTCGCTTCATGCCTTTGTAGACATAAACCGTCTTTTGGTCTCGATCCCCGATAAGAGCGATTTCCGCATTGTATGCGGTAATGGGAGCGGTTATCTCGATGATTTCCCTGTGAACCGCTTTTCCCGACGGATCGTAAACGGTAATATCTTGCCCGCTGCTGACATAAAGGTATCGGCTGCAAGGCACGTATGCATAAGCGGAACCGCCGGATAAAACGGTGCTCAAGGGTGTCGCTTTGTCCTTGGGTACCGCTTGCTCTTCGCCGGTAATCATGGCAACGGCCGATTTGATGTCCTCAAAGTTAAATTCCAATTGGCCGGATTTTAAAACCGAAAGAACCGTTAACGTGGCAATCAAAAAAACAACGCTAACCAAGAATATAAAGGAAAAAGCGTTTCTTGCTTTGCTGTCTTTTTTTTCGGAGCTTTTCTCCTCTTTTTTTTTCTCGACCATGCGCAGTTTTTCTCCGTCTTCTCCGTAATATCCCAAACGACCCACGATTAACGATGCCGTTAATCCCCTTGATTTATTATACCATATCGGCTTTGAAGGTAGTCAAATCCTTCATGTTTTCAATAAAAATATAGATGCAAGCTTTTTAGGGTCTTGCATCTAT
>JAAYHZ010000428.1 GCA_012744235.1 Clostridiaceae bacterium | reverse complement strand
GAACTTGCTTAAGAAATTGAACTCTTGTTGAACCGCCGTATACCGAACGGTACGTACGGTGGTGTGGGAGGACGGCTACTCAATTAATGAGTAGTCTCCTACCCGATTTTTTCAACTCTATTAGCAGTTCATTCAAATGTTCCTTTTTTGTTGTTTACATAATAATTTTTTCTCGGATCCGTTCGTACACACTAACACCTCCCTGTTCATATACTGTTAGCAAAAGGAGGTGATCACTATTAATAAGCATAAACCTATTTTTAATGTCGAGTGTAAACTTGTTGAGGTCAGAAACGGCATGAACGTATGGAAATGTTCTTACTACTGTGATAATTTATGCCATTGCTGTTGTTGTATACCCGGCCCTTCCGGCCCGCCCGGCCCTCCCGGTCCGAAAGGCGAAACCGGTCCGATGGGTTTAAGAGGAAAAACCGGGGCGACGGGAGCAACCGGTCCGAGCGGAGCAAGCGGAGCAACGGGAGCCACCGGGCCGAGCGGAGCAATCGGTGCAACGGGTGCTACCGGTCCGAGCGGAGCAAGCGGCGCAACGGGTGCTACCGGTCCGAGCGGGGCAAGCGGCGCAACGGGTGCTACCGGTCCGAGCGGGGCAAGCGGCGCAACGGGTGCTACCGGTCCGAGCGGAGCAAGCGGAGCAACGGGTGCAACAGGTCCTCAGGGACCTCCGGGATCCGATGCTACTTGCGCATGTATTGCACAAATGAAGAATCTCATTATGCAAATCATCACGAGATTCCCGACATCGAATATTGTCGTGAATATAGACACCGGCGGATCCGTGAGCGGAAGACCTCACAGCATCACGAATAATACGATTTTCAACTTAGCCAATGATGCAGGAACTATAACCGAACGCATTAGTATATGTCGGATTGCATTTATCTCTCTGACAGGCAATGACAACTTCACCGATTTTTCTTTCTTAGACCCGCCTTCTCCGCTACCGACCGGATGTGAAGCGGAATGTGAAGCCGGTGTAAGAGCTACACTGCAATCCTTTGTTGGAACCGGTACCAATGTAAATGTTAGTGCCGGAGGCAGTTCAACAGATAATGAGTTGGTAACGAGAACCGCATTTGGTGTTGCTATCTTGGGTAACCAAATAGCCGTTTCCACCTGTCTTGTGGAAGTTATTTCTTAAAAAGGATCTTACGGGGTATGTTTAACATAGCCCGTAACCTACATAAAAACTTTTGAGAGGTAAGATATGTCACACTTAAGATTTCATTTATTAGGATTGGCTCATTTAGAAACCAACAGAAAAAATTCAGCATGTGCTTATACCCAGAAAATCATAAAGCTTTCGAAAATGCTAAAAAAGTACGGACACACCATCTATTTCTACGGCGTCGAAGGATCCGATGTTTTATGCGATGAATTTATTCCGGTATTAACGCAAGATATTCTTTCGCAAACATACGGAGATTATGACAGATCCCGAACATTCTTTAAACATGATCCCCATGATTTCGCTCACCAATCTTTTAATCAAAATGCCATAAAAGCTATATTGGAACGCAAACAACCTCAAGATATATTGCTATGTCCTATGGGTAATTATCAAAAGCCCGTTGCCGATGCCGTTGACCTTATAACGGTAGAACCCGGAATCGGTTATACCGGAGTATTCTCCTGTTTTCGTGTATTCGAGTCATACGCTTGGATGCATTATATTTACGGATTGATCAATCAAGATGACGGCGTATGGTACGATGCCGTTATACCCAATTATTTCGAACCTGAGGATTTCCCCTTCCGGCCTAAAAAGCAAGATTACTTGCTGTATTTCGGCAGAATCATCCATCGTAAGGGTGTTCAAGTAGCGTCTGACGTTGCAAAAGCTACAAACAATTTATTGTACATTGTAGGCCAAGGTTCTTTGGAAGACCCGAACGAAGGCATTCATTTGAGTAATGAAAAGCATATCGTTTATCATCCTGCTGTAGGTCCGGAAGAAAGAGCCAAACTTCTAGGGAATGCAAAAGCCGTCTTGATGCCTACTTATTATCTTGAGCCCTTTGGCGGTGTTAATGTGGAAGCACAAATGTGCGGGACTCCTGTAATCACGAGCGATTGGGGAGCTTTTCCCGAAACGGTCCTCCACGGTTTAACCGGTTATCGCTGCAGGGTTTTCGAAGAGTTTTGTTGGGCTGTGAATAACATTTGGAGAATTAAACCCGAAACTTGCAGGGAGTGGGCGATAAAGAACTATTCGCTTGACCGAATCAGCGGCATGTACGAGGAGTACTTTCAAAGGATTAACCGACTTCATGGTGAAGGATGGTACGAACGGAACGATGAGCGTACCGAGTTGGATTGGCTTAACCGATATTATCCTTGCGAAGCTTGCAGAGAAGCAAAAAAGGATACAAGGTCGGAAGAGATTTCAAATACTCAATAGAAAAACAACACCGATGATACCGGTCTTCAATTTTTGACGTTCGGACCGGTACTTCGGTTAAGTATCGGTAAAAATGTTCAATAATATGTTTTTACCGGAGAAAAAAAGAGAAGGCAGCCGATAAAGCCGCCTTTTGTATTCAAAACGTTTCTCTTTTATTTACAAAGTTCCTTTTTTCTCAAATGCCGTGTATGATAATCAACCCTCAATAACGGCTTTGGCCGCATCCTTCCAAGTCTTTATTACATCGGGAATCTCATGAGAATAGCAAGAATAAACGGGTAAGAATTTAAAGGATCGACCGTTATAGGAAGCCTTCAAGCATTTGTAAAAATAGTCGAAAAGATCTTTCCCTATGCCGACATGGCTCAAATCGCCGTAATATACTTTACCGGTTTGAGCGCAACGATTTAAAACTTCCTCCATATTGTGCTTTTCGGGATTCCCGAAATTGATGCCGCATACGGAAGGTATGTTCATTATCTGTTCATACAAATGGTTGTTCTTCCCGCAGTAGTGTACATAGCCGCCATTAAAGGCATTGGATACTTGCTCAAGGTACGGTATGGCAAACTCATCGATCTGGTCGGGATTCAAAAGAGTGGTGGTATCTTCGCTGAATTTGAGCCCGCCTTTCGATTTCGGTATGATCAGGTTGTTATAATGAGGTATAAAAGAAAGATGATCCAAGCTTGTGTTGCCGGTTTCGTCCAGCAAATCAAGTACCGCTTTACAGCCTTTAATAAGAGCCTGCACCGTGATATTCATCAGATGATGAATAAAAGGAGGATCGTCGTAAAGATCGTAAAAATAATCGTCGCCGTACACCAGATGAGCGGTATCTACGGCTCCTTGCAAATCCAAAGGATACACCAAGCATCCGGTACCCTTCAAACGTTCCGCCATATAAGCCATGGTTTCCAGGCCTTTTTTAAATTGGTCGTTAAAGGAAACGGAATCCGGTTCCATAGCGGATATTTGTTCTTTCGTCAAATGCTGTTTGACCCAAGGCATTTTATCCGGAAAGTAATCGGATTTTACCCCTAACAAGTTGGCATAGATGCCGCAGCCTTTATTGGCTCGAATGGAGGGAACCGAATCTCCGGCGGCTGTTAAAGCTCCGCGAAGCCCTGCGTAAAGCATTTTCCTATCATCGTATTGTATTTCTTCAAAATCGTAGGAATTCGGAGCGAAACCTAAATCAGGCATATCTTTTCGCTGCAGCAGCAAAGGCGGTGCATCTTCCGTTTCTTCCGTCCAAAACCGGTATTGCTTTCTTACCGCCTCTTTGTATTGTTCTTTGTTATTTTCCAGATAGCGAATCATAAGATCTAATTGCTTGTCCATAATATACCTCATTGGATTCGTTTTCCTTCATTATAATCGTTCAGAAAAAAAGTCGCAATCACCAAAATTTCCATGCACCTAATGATAAAAATGCATGAATATGGTACAATCAAAATGACCATGAATGGTAACAAAAGGGAGTGTTTTCGAATGAAAAAAATCACCGACATTACAGGCTCTGTTTATACCGGTATGTGGAACTACGAACCGCCTTTCCCTAAATTTTGTCTCCAACCTCTTCCGGAAGTTCCTTGGGTCAAGGGAAAAGTATTTTGCGAAATATTCGAAGGTCTTCATTCCCAAACCGGGACCTACCTTGAAACTCCCGCACATTATTTTGGCAATGACCGGTCTTACCTTATAACCGATGTTCCGGTCGAAAAGCTGTATGAAATGAATTGTACGATCGTACATTTGGAGCGGTATTTTGAAGAATCAGAGCAAAAAAAGGAACAAGCTTGCATTACGATTTCCATGCTGAAAGACGTTTTGGAAAAGGATTCTCCCTGTGAAGGCAGTGCCATCCTCTTAAGTACGGGTTGGGGTGCCGCTTGGGAGAAGGAATATTTTTTGGACAAGTCTCCGTATATTAAAAAAGAGGCTATGGAATATTTGATTTCATTGAAACCGTATCTTTTAGGAAGCGATTTCCCGCGCTGGGATAACATAAGGAAATCGGAAGGATTTTTTCAAGCTTTTTATGATGCGAACATTTTAATGTTGGCACCATGTGTAAATTTACATAAAATAAGTTCTGTAAGGTGCAAACTGACGGTTCTTCCTTTAAAGATTGAAGGAACAAGCTGCACGCCTTGCAGAGCGGTTATTGTAGAGGAGATGGGTTATCATGGAGAAGGTTGTAAGGTATGAAGACATAGTAACGAACTTGCGTGTTTTAGGCATCAAAGAAGGGGATACTTTACTGGTCCATAGCGCATTGTCTTCCATGGGTAAGGTAGACGGAGGTCCTGCGACGGTTATCAGAGCTTTGTTGGATCTTTTAGGCGAAGAAGGTACTTTGGTAATGTCCACATTAACAATGTGGGATAAAGCCTTTGACCCTGAAAAAACACCGTCGGCGGTAGGGATTATTTCGGAAGTGTTCAGAAAAATGCCGGGGGTTAAAAGAAGCTTGCATCCCGTTCATTCCGTTGCCGCTTTTGGAAAGAATGCCGAATATATAACGGCGGACCATGATAAATGTGAAACCGGTTGCGGAGAAGGAACTCCGTATTTAAAACTGCGGGAATTTGATGCAAAAGTAATGCTTTTAGGGGTGGATATGGACAGGAACACCATTATGCATTCGTTAGAAGAGGCCATTGATGCAAAGTACTTAAGAACGCTTGATATTCCTGCTCCTACGTATATTCATGATTATCATAAAAAAACGTTTACTTTAAAGAAATTCCCCCCGGGGCATCGAGATTTTTTAAAGCTGACCCCTTATTTAAGACGAAAGGGCAAATTAATTCAAGGATATATCGGGCTTGCATCGGTTAAAATCATGAACATCAATGACTTATTTGAAATAGGTCTTGGCGTATTGGAAAAGGATCCCTTATTCTTCATTTGCGAAAAGGAGGTATGCAATTCGTGTAACTGGTCTAGGAAGCTATACGGCTCGGACGAGATCGACCTAAGCCTCTATCATGGTAACGGCTGTGAAGACGATCAATGTGAAATCTGCGTAATATAGGGGGGAAAAACATGTTTAAGTACAGCATATACGATAAGGCGTTGAGTTTAACGAAGTTGGTTGATAAGGCCGATAGTATGAAAATTAACTATCTGGAAACGGGAAACTTCTTATTCCAAGACGGTGACTTTATATCATGGGATCATTTGGAGGACATACGAAACTTACTCATCGAAAGCCAGAAAATCATTATCAATATTCATACCGAGGTTCCGTATTATGAAGTCGACTTCCATAAAGAATTATTTAAAAGAGCGGTATTACTCGGAGTCAAGTGCGTACAGCCTTTAATGGATTTGGACATTGCTACGGACCCGGGAAAGCAGGATGCTTTTTTCGAATTGTGTACCGTTGCAAAAGCTTATAACATTGATGTTTTAGTGGAAAACCGTGCGGGAGAAACCGCTGTTATTAACTTTTTTGAAGATTTATTCAAGAACGATCTTACGGTAAAGCCGAAATTCATTTTTAATCCCGCAGAATATGTTAAGGAGAAGGTACATCCTTTCTTTCACCGATTCTATCGAAGTCGGTTGAAAAACGATATTCTTATCATGAGGGTAAACGATTGCCTTTACAAAACGAAAAAGGCGGTGTTACCCGGAACGGGAAACGCGGAAGTAAAGGAAATGGCGTCCATATTATTGGCCCGCAGCTTTGACGGATGGTTTTCAATCGGGTCTTATGAGGAAGACATTGATGCACAGGCTGCATTTCAATCTTTTAAAGAGTCTTTAAAAGATATGTAGTCATAACGTTACGAAAAAATGGAATGAAGTATTATATAAATATAAAGGAGATTTGAAAGCGATGAATATTAAGCTGGACGGTTTCTACGGCTACGACGAAATGATTGAAGCCATAAGGATTTTAGCGGATGCCTATCCCGACCTGGTTGAGGTTTCTTCGATTGGAACATCCTTCGAAGGAAGAGATTTGCCTTTGCTGATTATATCATCCAAAGAGAAAAAACATGACCAAAAGCCGGCTTATTACATGCAAGCCAATGTCCATTCCAATGAAGCGGAGGGCACAACCGTTTGTCTTTACTTTGCGCAAAAAATATGCAGTGATCCGCAATATCGAGACCTTTTAAATGATATGGCTTTTTACATTGTTCCCCGCGTTAATCCTGACGGTGCGGAACTGGCCGTAAAGCAAAAATACGTGGTTCGAAGCAGAGCAACCGTGCATTATGTCAAGGATCATATCATTCCGAAGGATATTAACGGAGACGGAAAGATATTGAAAATGAGGATCCGGTGCGATGACGGCAACATGAAACCGCATCCGGACGATCCGAGATATATGGTACCGAGAAAAAGCGACGATACGGAAGGTCCTTTTTACAAAGTTTATACGGAAGGGATTATTCACGATTACTCCGGAGGGGAATTTTACAATCCCCAAAGCACCGTCGTTGACTTTAATCGTAATTATCCCGTTTATTGGCAGCCGAATAACCCGTTAGCGGGAAAATATCCGTTAAGCGAACAGGAAATAAAAAGTGTAGCGGATTTTCTTTTGTCAAGGCCCAACATTTTTGCGGGTATAGACATTCACAACGGTTCGAATGCCGTTTTTAGACCGGGCAGCTTGCCGGATGACTTTTACGATAAAGAAGACCTGGAATTGATGAAAAAAGTAGGGAACGCCATAAGCGAAGCGACCGGAATTCCTTATTTGGTCAGCGGATATCGTTATGAAACCGAGCCCCTCATATCCGGTTACGGCGGCACTTCGGACGAGTTTGTACATTTTATGCTGGGTATCAGCTTTTATTCCATGGAATTGGGAAACGGTTTCAACCAAATGGGGCGTAATACCATTGATATGGTGATGACCAAGGACTTTTACAAAAACAACGACAAATATGTTTTGGAGCTTTTAAAATTTCACGATGAAAGAGGAACGGAATTCTTTTATCCTTGGACCGAGTTTGATCATCCCCAAATCGGAAAGGTGGAAATCGGCGGTATCACCACGGCGAATGCATACGGACTGAGCTTTCCAAATGATACGGTACCCCCGAAGGCTTTCGAAGGCTTGATCCGGCATGCCATGATGTGTCCTCGTTTCGTTTTCGAAAACATGAAAAAGGAGCATTTGGAGGGAAATTTATACCGAATAACGGGAACCTTGACCAACAAAGGTATGCTTCCTGCCAACGGTATGATTGCTTCAAAGGGTCGATCCGCAAAAACCCCTGTTGAGATAAGCTTAGCGGAGCCTAAGGGAGGAAGGCTTGTTGGGGGTATGAATAAAACCATTTTGAAGTCTGACGTTAAGCCGGGCGAGAAAATTTCGTTCGAATGGTTTGTTCTGTCCGATAAAGAAAGCTCGTGGATCGTCACGGCCCGGCATACAAAAAGCATCGGTGCCGAAGCGATGGTATAAGGTATGAATAAAAAAGAAGATGGCAGCTTCTTTCATTTGAATTGTTGTCATCTTCTTTTACATAGAACATAGCGAAAGGCAAGGGATCGCCCGAAGAAATCGGGTTTATGTAAAATTTTTTGTTGACAACCGTAAAACCTTATGTTAGAGTGTTTATCAAATGAAGTAGAAGATCCACTTCTCACCGTACGAAAATTGCTTTGTATCGGTAAATAAAACGCTTTTGTGTTTTCATTGAGGTGGATAAGTGTGTCCACTTTTTTTATTTCATGGAGGTGTTATTATCAGTAAGGTTGACGGCAAAAATTTTGATTATTTAGTCAATGATCAAATTAGAGCAAAAGAAGTGAGGGTTGTAACAAATGACGGCAAGCAGCTAGGGATCATGTCAATCAGCGAAGCACAGGCGAAAGCCGATGAATACGGAATGGACTTGGTACTGCTGACTCCTAAAGCAACACCGCCGGTTTGCAAAATCATTGATTACGGCAAGTTCATTTTTGAACAAAACAAGAAGCTGAAAGATGCCAAGAAAAAACAGAAAGTTGTTTCGGTAAAAGAGATTTGGTTAAAGCCCAAAATCGAAGAACACGACTTCAACTTCAAAGTGAAAAATGCCTCGAAATTTTTACAGGATGGAGATAAAGTTAAGGTGACGGTAAAATTCAGAGGCAGAGAAATGAATTATATGGATTCGGGTAAAGAAGTCCTCATGAAATTTGCGGAAGCATTAAAGGAGTACGGTGAGATTGATAAGAACCCGAAAATGGAAGGAAAAAGCATCGGTATCATTATCAATCCGAAAGCTTGATGAGAAAAGTGCGAAAGTACATTGATTTGATCTGAGCGGGCATGTGTACCGGGCGGGTAACATGCCGTTCTATTTGTATAAAATGTACATTCGGATTGGTTTATATATAAGTTGTTAAAAGAGAGGAGATAGAATTATGCCTAAGCAAAAAACTCATAGTTCATCTAAGAAAAGATTTAAGAAAACGGCGTCCGGAAAGATCAAGATGTCACATGCTTATAGAAGCCACCGGCTTATATCCAAGGACAAGAAAGCCAAAAAGCATCATAGGCTAGGTAATTTTGCATCGAAAGCCGATGAAGCAACCATCAAAAAAATGATCCCCTATAAATAAGAAGAAGGAGGCGAAGAAAGAATGGCAAGAGTTAAAGCTGCGGTACACGCACATAAAAAACGTAGAAAGATATTAAAATTAGCAAAAGGATATATCGGAGCAAAAAGCAGACAATTCAGAATCGCGAAGCAAGCGGTTATGAAATCCGGCGTATATGCTTACAGGGATAGAAGAGCCAGAAAGCGTAATATGCGTCAATTATGGATCAACAGAATCAATGCCGCCGCTCGTATCAACGGATTATCTTATTCGAAGTTCATGGGCGGACTGAAAAAGCACAATATCGAAATCAATAGAAAAATGCTGGCTGAAATGGCTGTTAATGATAAGGAAGCATTTGCTCAATTAGTTGAAATTGCTAAAAAGGCTTGATATATAAACTTTATATAAACACGAAGATTGATTTTGCAAAGGGAGGGGATGTTCCGCTCCCTTTTTAAAAATAAAAAAATGGCGAAAGGAATCCGATGAAGGTCATAACGAGTAAGGAGAACAAGACATTTAAATTTGTAAAAGGTCTTTTGGATAAAAAGAACAGAGAAAATTTCTTTATAATCGAAGGCATTAAGAACGTTGAAGAAGCGTCGAAGGCCGGTGCTTCTTTTGAGATGCTTTGCTTTTCCGAAGACAGGTACGAACAGTTGGCGGAAAGCCTTCGGATATCCGCCTTGAAAATCGGCCAAACGGTCCTGTTTGACTCTTCCTTGTTCTCGAAGATTTCCGATACGCAAACACCTCAAGGAGTTTTAGCGGTGCTGGATAAAAAAGAAATCAAGCCGATAGAAAAAATAGAGCCAAAGGATGTTTTCGTGGTACTGAAAACCTGCAGGATCCAGGCAATATGGGCACCATTATACGTTCTTGTGCCGCCGCAGGAGTGAAAGGACTTGTAACCTGCGGGGACTGTGTCGATCTTTTTTCTCCGAAAACCGTGCGATCCTCCATGGGAGGTATTTTTCATATTCAATACAAGCACTTTCCCGGATCCGATAAAGCGATTGCCTTTTTTAAAGAAAACAAAATCCTCACGTATGCATTGGCATTAACGGAGGACAATACCATCTACGATATTCATAGATGGGAAGGGGTAGCGCTTTTTATCGGTAACGAATCCAACGGGCTTCAAAAAAGCACCGTCGAAAAATGCGACCGATCGGTTTTTATCCCGATGCCGGGATACAGCGAGTCTTTAAACGCCGCCGTTGCCGCATCCTTAGCCATATACGAGACGGTTCGATACCGTTTGGGAAAGGGGCGTTAGAATATATTCCAAATCTTAAACGAGATGGATGAGTAGGATTCTCGATAATCATTTTTAAGTATATTAGCGTATTCGTAGGCATTGGGCTTGTGTCGGATTTTCACCGCCGATTTGCATTGGGTCAAGCTGTCGTCTAAGTCCATGATGAATTTTTCTTCTATGATAACGGAATAAAGACCCTTTTCTTTATCCCACTTTTCCGAAAGCTCGTCAAATGTTTTTTCCGCCTTTTGAAATTCTTCGTTATAAATCTCGTCGATTAAGCGGTCTACAATCAAAATAAATTCTTCGGTAGACCCTTTTATATAAGCCGTAGGAACGGCCAAAAGAACAAATATGATTGCGATTATAACGGATATTTCTATAACAAAACGAGTCGTATCATTCAACGATTTTACCACCCTTTTCAAGCTTTAATTGTATAAAAATTTTCTTGTTATCATCGATGTTAGCATACAAAATGTCTTTCGCGGAGTCGATCTTTTTAGAATGAATGTAATTTAAAAAATCTTTTTCTTTGACACCGGCTTTTGAAATATTCTCAGGCAAAACTTTTCCGTCAATAACCAAATAATACGGGTAGCTCTCGTATTTTCCCGGTATATTCAAATCGCCGCAGGTTACCGCTCGATTTTGTACTTTCGGTATAACGCTTAATTGGCCGTTGGTTTCCAGTATGGCATATTCAACGTCCGAGATATTGGCTATGTTTTTTATACGCAGCTGTTCGGCCAATTCGTTGACGGTATAAAGCTCTTTTTTCATATTGTCTTCTACGATACGTCCTTTTTCGATTATAATTACCGGCTTCCCGCTGATAATGGCCCGCAATTTGATGCTTTTTAAAGAAAGAAATGAAAACGTAAGCTGCATCAGCAGTATGGTCAGAATCGGAATAATGCCGTTTACCATCGGCATCCCGGTTTCCTGCATGGGCACGGTAGCCAATTCCGATATCATAATGGCGACAGCCAACTCATAGGGCTGCAATTCTCCGATTTGTCTTTTGCCCATTAACCGCATGACGGCAATTACAATGATATACAAAACAATTGTCCTTATTACATAGGTCATGGATCGCTCCTGAAAATATTCGATAGCATAACATGAAGGGCCGTGAAAGCCCCTCTGTTAATTGATAACCGATCGTATCGATTTATTTGCCTTTATTTGGTGAAAACCCGTAAAACGGGTTTTCACTTTTTTAGTGATCACTTGTTCCTTAAGAGGAAACAAGCCTTATTCGGTGTAAGATAAGCGGAAAAGAAGATCTTTTCCACTGTTCGTTAATGGTACCGTTACATTCCTTGGCTGTTTCTGTATTGAGCGAAAACTTTCTTTACGATTGTTCCGCCAATTTTACCTGCATCACGGGCAGAAATGTCACCGTTGTAACCTTGGTTCAAGTTAACACCAACTTCTTTTGCTACTTCATATTTCATGTTTTCAAAAGCTGAAGGGCGATTGCTATTGTTTGTTGCCATAAATCTCACCTCCTTGCTACTTATTATGGTCACGAACATTCAAATTATTAGATGTAACTTATGCCGGATAGACGATTTGTTATCATAATTAATTCGGAAATGAAATATCGATAGAAAAAATTCTTTTTGGTAACAATATAGCAAGATAAAAATGAATTAAAAAATTCATATTCTATTATGGAGTGAATCGATGAAAAAAATACTTCTATCCGTTTTCATAATTCTATTGGTAATGACGACGAATACGATATACGGTAAAGACGTTTTTACAGAAAGCACCCTGCAGTATGTTTCGGAAAACGTAAAAGAACCGAATGTACAAGCCTTGTGTGCCGTTGCCGTGGACTTGGATTCGGGCAAAATTCTATATGAAAAAAACGCTTTATTAAGAAATGCCCCCGCAAGTACCACGAAAATGATGACCGCGATTGTGACCGTTGAAAACAGTAATCTTGACGATATCGTGACAATATCAAGAAAAGCGGCCGGTATGGACGGGTCGGTTATGGGTCTTTATACCGGGCAACAGTTGACCGTAAAAGAACTGCTTTACGGTCTATTGCTGTGTTCGGGGAACGATGCCGCCGTTGCCTTAGCCGAGCATATCGGAGGAGATATGGAATCCTTTGCTCGATTGATGAATGAAAAAGCCGAAGAATTGGGATTAAAGGATACGCATTTTGTCAATTCTCACGGCTTGGACGCAGAAGGACATTATTCCAATGCTTACGAATTGGCGAAAATCGGTGCGTACGCTTTAAGCCACGATATCATAAAGGAGATTGTTGGTACCAAATTTGCTCATATAGCGGGAAGAAATTTAACGAACACCAACGAGCTTTTAGGCTATTACGAAGGAGTATACGGATTAAAAACCGGGTTTACCAATAAAGCGGGAAGATGCTTGGTTACATCCGCAAAAAGGGGAGATCTGAATGTCATTACGGTGGTGTTGAACAGCCCTACGAAGAAGGCTCGGACGATTTCGACCATTCGAATACTGGATTATGTTTTTGACAACTTCGATTATTTTCCTATCGTGAGCAAGGGAGAACGATTTGCCGATGTTACCGTTAAAAAGGGGATACAACGGGAAGTGGATCTCGTAGTCCGTGAAGACATAAGAATGCTTTTGGCGAAAAAAGACGTAGCCGGTTTGAAATATACCTGCATCTTTCCGGAATCATTGACGGCTCCCGTAATACAGGGGACGGAAGTAGGAAAGCTGAAAATAACTCGGGGAAATGAAGTGTTGCTGGATATCCCTTTGGTAGCGGCAGAGGATGTAGGAGTTCGAAATACGATCTACTATTTGAAGGAAATCGGAAAGAATTTGATGGATTTGATGAGATAATCCGTCATCCTGCAAAATACGAAGGGAATATAGTATAATGGCGGTAAGGAGTCGAAGAGATTATGAGAATATTACTGTTTGGATTGAATTCGAGCTATACCCATACCGCCTTGGCCTTACATTCCTTGGGAAAAAGCATTCGGCGTTTCGAGCCGAAAATTATCGAACACACCATTAACGGCCGATACGGTGATTTTTTATCGGACATCTTTCGGTATCGGCCGGATGTTTTATGTTTTTCCTGTTATATTTGGAATATTGAAATTATCGAAGCATTGCTAAAGGACATAAAAAAAGTCTTACCTGATGTTATTATTCTGTGCGGGGGTCCTGAAGTGTCCTACGATTGCGAGGATTTTTTAAGAAGAAATCCTGCGGTAGACTATTGTATTGCAGGCGAAGGGGAAGAAGCTTTTGAAGCCTTAATGGAGCTTTTTCACGGAGCCGATACGAAAATACCTTCGAACGTGGCGTACCGCCAAGGAGAGAAAATATTCCCCAACCGAACGGTAGGTTTAATCGAGGATTTGGACGAATTGGATTTTCCTTACGACGAGGTGTATATCGAAAACAACAAGAATAAAATTTTTTACTATGAAACGTCTCGAGGCTGCCCCTATTCCTGCAGCTACTGCATTTCGTCTATCGACAAAACGTACCGAAAAAAGTCTTTGAATAAGGTAATAAAGGAGTTGGAAATCTTTCATCGATTGGGCGTCCCGTTGGTAAAACTGACGGACCGTACCTTCAATGCGGATCGGAAAAGAGCCTTGGAAATCTTGAATCGAATTGCTTCTTTGAATACCGAAACCTCTTTTCACTTTGAAATCGCCGCCGATTTGTTGGACGATGATTTCATCGAGACATTAAAACGGCTGCCTGCCGGAAGGGTTCAAATCGAAGCCGGTATTCAAACGACGAATCCGAAAACATTGGAGGCCATTTGCCGAAGGATTTCCTTTGAGCGATCCTTTGGGCAATTGCAAAAGGTGATAGAAAACGGAAACGTTCATGTGCATACGGATCTTATTGCCGGTTTGCCTTATGAGGATATAAATAGCTTTGAACGGTCTTTTGACGATGTCTATCGAATAGCGGGGCATCATTTGCAATTAGGCTTTTTGAAGCTGCTAAAGGGAACGAAAATAAAGGATGAGTATGACCGAAACGATAGCAAATACACGGAAAAAGCTCCCTACGAGATTTTAAAAACACCTTGGCTCGGTTACGAGGATCTTTTGGTTTTAAAAGATACGGAAAACGCCGTGGAGCGTTTCCATAACTCCGGTCATTTTACGATTGTTCTGGAGTATATTTTTCGGAACGAAATTTTTTCGCCTTTTCAATTCTTTTCATCATTAGGAGCCTATTTAAAAGAAAACGGTTATTTATCTCGCCCTCTTTCGGCATACGAATGCTACGAAATATTCGCATCCTTTATGAAAGAATGCCAAAAGGTAGAGGAAGAACACAAAGAGATTTTATCGGTATTGCTACAGATTGATCTGATTAGCTGTTTTTCTTATCACAAGCTGCCTGCGGCATTGAAAAAGGAATTGGATTATTCCCTCAAGGAAAAACGCCAAGACAATCCTTTTGTAAAAACATACGAACCGAACCGAAAGGCTTTGGAAATATTCAACACGAAAAGGCGCAAACTAAAATCCTTGTCTCTTTTTAAAAGGATTGCAGATGAAGACGAAGTCAGGCTTGTTCGAATCGACTACAGCGAAAAGCATCCGGTTACAGGCCGATACTTGTGCGAATTTTTGTAAATATAAATAAAACGAAAAGGGACACTCCGGTTTGAAAGTGTCCTTCTTTTCGCTCGTTTGCCGTTAAATCTTAGATTTCGTTTCTTTAAAAGCGTCGTATAAAATTTGATCTATTTCAGGTGTGAAAACACCTTTTCTTGCAAACCCTAGCATGGAATCTCCGCCTTCATATCCGCCTTGTTCGATGACGGTGGAATCGGGGATATAACCGATGGAGTCCGCGTATCCGATAAATATCAGTTTCTTGTCTTCTCCGATGGCTTTATGGATTATGTTCTTTACTTCTACAATGACTTCGCCTGTAAGCCATGCCATATAGACATCGTCATTGAGTTTAATGACTCCGCCTCTTAAGGGCAGGTAATCCGGAGTGGAATCGTATTCCGCCAAAACCGCTTGGATTGCATTCGCCATAAAACCGACGGATTTTTGCAATCTTTGCTGCAAATCTTCCTTCGAATGCGGCTTAATGGGTACATTGATTTCAAACGCTTTTGCCTTCGGAGAGAAATCAATGGGCTTGAATTGACCGGTTACAAGGGCGGATTCGATACGTGCAGCGATTTGCTGGGCCATTTCGTTTACATGATCGAAGCTGCAGTTGAAAAACCGATGTCCGTTAAATGTGATTTTCGGACGTTCATGAGCACCGGCACCTTGGAAGAATAACGGAGTTAAGCCGTAGTATTTTCCTTGAAGAATTTCGCAAACTCTTCCCGGGTATTCGGCGGAAATGCTGTAGGTATCGCCTAGTGTAACGGGATGGCAAGCGTAGTTAAATAAAAGGGCGCGAATAATGCCGTCGTTATCGGCGAACTTTAAAAGATTCATGGTTTTATCCGTAAGACCCTCGGGATAAGGGCCGCCTACCAATTTACCGTTTACAAGCTTTCTGCGATTAATGTTCCAATCGCCTTCTATTTGGCAGAAGGATACGGATCCTTCATACATGTTCAGCATGCAGCGGTCGATACAGCTTTTTGTTCGGGCAAGGAGCATATCTTCGTATTCGTCCTTGTGTTCCCCGGGTGAAAATCCTTTTATGGCCGTTGCGGCATGGGTATGGGTATAAGATAAAACCAATTGGTCCGCTGTCAAACCGTATTTTTCACTGATATATTCTCTGACGGCCGTTGTAAGACAAAAATCATGGAAAGCCAAATCATAAACAACCATCAGTAATCTATCATCGCCGTTTTCGGTATAAAGGCATCGAACGTACAAATCGTCATGGATGTCCTTAAAATCTTTGTTATAGCGAGAACCGTAACCGGACATGCCCATTCGAATATCCGGAGATATTATGTCTTTCGCGACTCCAAATTTCATGAAAAATCACCTCGGGGCTTATTATAACACAATAAACCGAATAATGAACAGCTATTTTAAACAATTTGACTCCTTATGAAGAAGAACGAATATAAAGAATTGCAAAATGGGGATGAAGATAAAAGATGAGGGGAAAAGAAATAACAGGTAAAAATATGTTATAATCTCATTGATCCGGTTTATATATATTAGAAAAGGAGAATGATAAACGATGAAAAAAGGACTCGTTGCTTTAATTGTTATTGTTGTTCTAATCGTGATAATCGTTGCTCAGGTTATCGGAGCTTACAATACAATGGTGGAACTGAACGAAGACGTCGATAATAAATGGAGCCAAGTTGAAAACAACCTGCAAAGAAGAGCGGATATGATTCCCAATTTGGTGTCCACGGTAAAAGGGTATGCCCAACATGAGGAAAAGATCTATACGGATATTGCCGAAGCTCGTTCCAAGCTGGTGGGCGCCGGCAATATGAATGAACTGGCGGAAGCGAATGACGAATTGTCCGGTGCCATAAGCAGATTGTTGGTGGTTGTGGAGAATTACCCGCAATTAAAGGCCGATAAGAATTTCATACAGCTGATGGACAATCTGGAGAATACGGAGAACAGAATCGCCATCTCCAGGAAAGACTATAACGACACGGTGCAAAAATACAATACTCATATTCAAAAATTCCCGATGAATGTATTTGCCGGTTTATTTAACTTTGAGAAGCGCCAATACTTCCAAGCAAGCGAAAATAGCCAAACGGTGCCGGAGGTTTCGTTTTAATAGCGTAGGATAACAAGAATTTGGAGTAAGGATATTTAAAAAATGTTGAAGAAAATTACGACCGTACTCGTTTTGGCGCTTCTGTTAGCGGGCATTGCATGCACCGGAGTTTTCGGTGCTCTTACGTTACCGAAGTCAACCGGCTATTTTGTCAATGATTTTGCCGGTATTTTAAGCAGCCAAACGGAAGCAACCGTTGAAGGGATTTCCATGGAATTGGAACAAAAAACGGGAGCCCAGCTGGTCGTCGTT
>JAAYHZ010000427.1 GCA_012744235.1 Clostridiaceae bacterium | reverse complement strand
GTCCTAGGTATTCCTTAAGGGCTTGCTTTGTTGCGGCCTTCGCGGGTCTTTTTTATTTTCACACTAACACCTCCCTGAATATATAAAAATAAAAGGTGCTGCGGATATCAATATCCACAGCACCTTTGCTGCATGGAAAAAGATTAGCATGCTTAAAGAGCGTTGTCAATACTTTTTATTGCAATTTTTTAACTTTTTTCATTTCATTTTTTTCATTTTCTTCTCTTTTTAGGCCGATAAATGACGGATAGAATTATACGGAGTTTTTAAGTATAATAAAGCTTATTGATTACAATTTTATGGATGAAACAAGTAAGCATTGGTTTTGGAGGAAGGAACGAATGAGTTTGAGGTTTCGAAACGCCGAGAGAAAAGACACGGCACTGCTTCTTCGGTTTATAAAAGAATTGGCCGAATATGAAAAAATGCTTGATGAAGTGGTTGCCGATGAATCCACATTGGAAGAATGGATATTTGACAAACAGAAAGCGGAAGTGATTTTTGCCCTTGAAGGGGACAAGGAAATTGGATATGCGTTGTTTTTTCACAATTTTTCTACTTTCCTCGGACGCGCGGGAATATATCTGGAGGATATCTATGTGAAACCGGAATATCGCGGAAGGGGATATGGCAAAGCCATTCTAAAAAAGATTGCGTCCATTGCCGTCGAGCGAGGATGCGGACGATTGGAATGGTGCTGCTTGGATTGGAATAAGCCAAGCATCGATTTCTATCTTTCTTTAGGGGCGGAGCCTTTGGACGAGTGGACAATATATCGTCTTTCCGGAGAGAAGCTTACGAAATTGGCAATTTGACAATAAACGGGACGGAAATTTGTGATCGTATCTTTTCGAATGTCGTATAAATAAAAAAACAAGCCCATTGTTATAAAACAATGAGCCGACTATATTTCAATTTTATTCAATTTTCAGCTACAACATCATAACCACTCGCGACTGTTTTTTACTCCCATTCGATTGTTGCCGGCGGCTTCGAGGTGATGTCGTATACGACACGGTTGACGTTTTCCACTTCGTTGACGATTCTTCGTGATATTTTATCCAGAACCTCGTAAGGTATTTTTGCCCAATCGGCGGTCATGGCATCGGAGGCGGTGATGGCACGTACGGCAACGGTATGGGCATAGGTTCTTTCGTCTCCCATAACGCCGACGCTTCGGATGTTAAGAAGCACCGCAAAATACTGCCAGATGCTTCTTTCCAGTCCGGCGAGCTTGATTTCCTCACTGACAATGGCGTCCGCCTCTCTTACAATATGAAGCTTTTCTTTTGTAATATCACCCAATACCCGAACCGCCAAGCCGGGACCCGGGAAAGGCTGCCGCCATACAATCTCATCGGGCAAGCCCAATTCGGTTCCTACCGCACGGACCTCGTCTTTGAATAGATAACGTAAAGGCTCAATTAAGCGAAACTTCATATCCTCCGGCAATCCGCCTACATTGTGATGGCTCTTAATAATCGCAGCCGTATCCGTTCCGCTTTCAATGATATCCGGGTACAAGGTTCCTTGAACCAAAAAGTCGATTTCACCGATTTTTTTGGCCTCTTCTTCAAAAACGCGGATAAATTCTTCACCGATAATCTTTCTCTTTTTTTCAGGATCCTCGACTCCTTGGAGCCTTTTTAGAAAACGTTCTTCGGCATTGATACGTATAAAATTCATATTGAACTTGTTTTTGAACAAATTCTCCACACGGTCTCCTTCGTTTTTTCTCAGAAGGCCGTGGTCGACAAAGATACAGGTCAGATCGGAGCCGACGGCTTTATGAACCAATACGGCCGCTACGGAAGAGTCCACACCGCCGGATAAGGCACACAATACTTTTTTGCCCTTTACCGTTTCACGGACGGCTTGGATTTCTTTTTCAATAAAGTTTTTCATGGTCCAGCTTCCCGTACAACGGCACACCTCGTACAGGAAATTCCGTATGATTTCTCTTCCTTTTTCCGTATGCTCCACCTCCGGGTGGAATTGAACCGCATAATGCCTGTTTTTCGGATCTTCCATGGCGGCCACCGGACAATCCTCGGTCGAGGCGGTGATAACAAAGCCCTCCGGCGCCTTCTCAATATAGTCCGTATGGCTCATCCAGCATACGGTATCCTGCGGTATCGCCTTAAACAACAAAGATGATTCCTGAATTCGAAGAGACGTTTTGCCGTATTCTCTTTTTATCGCTTTTTTTACCTTGCCCCCAAGGGTTTCGGCCATCAGCTGACCGCCGTAGCAGATGCCCAGTATGGGAATGCCCAGCTTAAAAAATTCTTCTTCGCATTTCGGTGCATTTTCCGCATACACGCTGGCCGGCCCGCCGGTAAAGATGATCCCCTTCGGGTTTTTCTCCTTTACCTCTTGGGCGGAAATTTTGTAAGGTACAACCTCGCAATATACATGAAATTCCCTTACTCTTCTTGCAATCAGTTGGTTGTATTGTCCGCCAAAATCGAATATCAGTATCAATTCGTTATTCATCGAATGCTCCTTTTTCTATTCCTGTTAAAATCCGTTATTCTTATCGATTGCCGGTACTTCCATGGGATAATCGCCGCTAAAGCAAGCCAAGCAAAGCTTGTCGAAAGGCTTGCCTACGGATTTGACGAGCCCCTCCAAGCTGAGATAGCCCAAGCTATCGGCGCCTATTGCCCTTCGGATTTGTTCGACGGTTTTCATTGCCCCTATCAATTGCTCTCGGTTGGGCGTATCGATGCCGAAGTGGCACCCGTAGGTAACCGGCGGCGAACTGATCCGAAGATGGACTTCTTTTGCTCCCGCCATCCTCAAGCTGTTAACGATTTGCTTGCCGGTAGTTCCTCTTACGATGGAATCGTCAATCATGACAATCCTTTTCCCGAAAACATTGCTTTTGAGGGAATTAAGCTTCAGCCTGACGGCCGTTTCTCGAAGCTCTTGCTTCGGCTGAATAAAGGTTCTGCCTACGTACCGGTTTTTGATCAACCCTTCGCCGAAGGGTATGCCCGAAGCTTCCGCGTAGCCGATGGCGGCAGGGATCGAGGTATCCGGAACGGCAATAACCAAATCCGCATCCGCGGGGTGCTCTGTCGCCAATATTTTTCCCGCGTTTTTTCGGGCCGCATAAACGCTTATACCGTCGATTACGCTGTCCGGACGGGCAAAATAGATGTATTCGAAGATACAGGAGGCTCTCCTGTTCCTTATCGGCACCTTTTTTGAGGATAGACCCGTATGATCAATGATGATGATTTCTCCGGGCTCCACGTCCCTGATAAATTCGGCTTCTATGACGTCCAAGGCGCAGCTTTCGGAGGCCAGAACATAACCGTCCTGCAATTTGCCTATGCAAAGAGGCCTTAAACCGTAAGGATCTCTTATGCCAATCAAAGAATCCTCCGTCATTAACACCAAGGTATACGAGCCTTTTATCATATCCATGGTTCGCTCGATGGCATGAATGATGCCGTTGCCTCTAAAGCGGGCAATCAGGTTGGCGATGACCTCGGAATCGATGGTGGTCTGAAAAACCGTACCGTCTTCCTCCAAGCGGCTTTTCAGTTCCTCCGTGTTAACCAAATTCCCGTTGTGGGCAAGGGCGATGCTGCCGCCCCGATATCGAACCGTCAGGGGTTGGGCGTTGGTAACGCAGCTGTCTCCCGTTGTAGAATATCTTACGTGACCGATGCCCTTGCTTCCCTTCAGCCTTTTTAAAATTTCTTCGTTAAAAACCTCCGGTACCAGCCCCATCTCTTTATGAGAGACCGTGTTATTTCCGTCGGTGACGGCTATTCCTGCGCTTTCCTGTCCTCGGTGCTGCAGGGCGTAGAGGCAGTAGTATAAAGACTTGGCCGCATCCTTCGAGATATCGTTATAATATATCCCGGCGACTCCGCATTCTTCCTTTAATTTATCCGAATCTATTTCATGAAGCATTGGAAGGCCCCTTTCCAAGCTTCTTTCATATCCTTTACCTTTAAAGCAACGATATTTTTATTATTGATATCGATTACAAAATCCTCGCTTTCAACCGTACCCAAGATCTCGTATGGGATCTCCTGAAGGTCCATAAGCCTTTGAAGCTCCGTCAAGGCTTCGGGACTGCAGGATACTACGAATCGGGATTGGCTTTCGGAAAACAGGACGACATCGGTACGCAGCATGGATTCCATTTGCACCTTTATTCCCAACTCCTTTTCCATGCAGCACTCCGCTAGGGCTATGGCCAAACCGCCGTCGCTTATGTCGTGGGCGGATTTTAAAAGCCCTTTTTCGATGGCCGATAATATAAAGGCTTGGTGCCTTTTTTCCGTACCGAAATCAAGCTTGGGAATCGCTCCTTTTTCAAGACCGTGAATCCGCGAAAGGTATTCGCTGCCGCCAAGCTCCTCTTTGGTTTCCCCTATATGGATGATAACATCCTTCTCGTCCTTAAAATGCATGGTGCAGTGCTTGTCAATATCCTCGATGAGTCCCGCCATGCCGATGATGGGGGTAGGGTAGATGGCCTGCGTTTCCGTTTCGTTATAGAAGCTGACGTTCCCGCTTATAACGGGCGTGTCCAACTCTCTGCAGGCTTCTCCGATTCCTATAATCGATTCTCGGAACTGCCGGAATCGGTCCGGTTTATCCGGGCTGCCGAAGTTAAGGCCGTCCGTGACGGCCAAAGGCTTCGCCCCGCTGCACACAAGATTTCGAGCCGCCTCCGTTACCGCGATGGCGCTTCCTACTCTCGGATTCAAATAACAATACCGGCCGTTGCAGTCTACGGTTAAAGCGATACCCTTTTTCGTCCCTCGTATACGCATAACGGCGGCATCCGATCCGGGCTTTACCACGGTACTTGTTCTTACCATATGGTCGTATTGCTTGTATACCCATTCCTTGCTGCAAAGATTGGGAGAGGACAGAAGGTTCATCAGCGTTTCGTTGTAATCCTTGGGCTCCGGTACGGATTCCGGTTGAAGCCGTTTTACTTGTTGAATATACAAGGGCTCTTGGTATTCTTTATAATATTTCGGCGCTCCGGAGGAGTCCAAGCTGTAGGCTGGCACGTCGGCAACGACTTCATCCTTGTCTTTTACGACCAGCCTGCCGTTATCCGTAACTTTTCCGATGGTAACGGCGTGAAGCCCCCATTTTTCAACGATTTTTCTGACCTCGTCTTCTCTGCCTTTTTCAACGATGAGAAGCATTCTTTCTTGGGATTCGGAAATCATGATTTCCACCGGCAGCATTCCTTTTTCCCGCCGAGGTACTTTCGATACGTCAATTTCCATTCCGCCTTCGCCTCGGGTGGCGGTTTCGCAGCATGCCGAGGTTAAACCGGCGGCGCCGAGATCCTGAAGTCCGACGATAGAGCCTGTTTCCAACAGCTCCAAGCAGGCTTCCAAAAGCAGCTTTTCCATGAAGGGGTCTCCCACCTGTACGGCGGACTTTTTTTCTTCCGATTCTTCCGTCAGCTCCACCGAAGCGAAGCTGGCTCCGCCCATCCCGTCTCTGCCGGTGGGGGCGCCTATATACATGACGGAGTTGCCGACTCCCGAAGCGGTTCCTCGGTGAATTTTATCGTGATCAATGATACCCACGCACATGGCGTTTACCAAAGGATTCCCGTTATAGCTTTCGTTGAAATACACCTCTCCGGCTACGGTGGGAATGCCCATACAGTTGCCGTATCCTGCGATACCTGCAACCACGCCTTCAACTAAGTATTTGACTCTTTCGCTTCCCTCAATATTGCCGAAACGCAAGGAGTTCAGTAAAGCGATGGGCCTTGCTCCCATGGCAAAAATATCTCTTATAATCCCGCCGACTCCCGTAGCGGCCCCTTGGTAGGGCTCGATGGCGGAGGGATGGTTATGGCTTTCGATTTTCATGACAATGGCTTGATTGTCACCGATATCGATGATGCCGGCATTTTCTCCGGGTCCTTGAAGAACCCTTTCTCCCGAAGTCGGAAAGTGGCGGAACAATGCTCGCGAATTTTTGTAGCTGCAGTGCTCCGACCACATAACGCCGTACATATTAAGCTCCAGCTCGTTTGGTTCTCTGTTCAGATATTCTATGATTTTTTTGTATTCTTTTTCCGTTAAACCCACTGCTTTATATGAATTATTCATGCTTTCGATTCTCCTCCAGTGATAATAGGATGGATTCAAATAACCTTCTGCCGTCGGTATTTCCTAAAATCTCTTCACAAGCCCTTTCGGGGTGGGGCATCATACCCAATACGTTTTTCTTTTCGTTGCAGATCCCGGCAATGTTCTCCATGGAACCGTTGGGATTGTTCGTATAAGTAAATATGATTTGCCCGTTTTCCTTCATATTCTTTAAGGTCTCTTCATCCGCCACATAATTTCCTTCCCCGTGGGCGATAGGAATACGGATAATCTCCCCTTTGTTATACAGTCTTGTGAAGGGCGTATCTTGAGACTCCACCCTTAACGGTACGGTATCGCATATGAACTTTAAATTGATGTTCCGAACAAGAGCTCCGGGCAAAAGCCCGGCTTCCGTTAATATTTGAAAACCGTTGCATATCCCGATAACGAGCTTGCCTTTCGCGGCATGAACCTTTACGGCATCCATGATCTTGGAAAACCTGGCTACGGCTCCGCATCGAAGATAATCGCCGTAGGAGAAGCCCCCCGGGAGTATGATACAGTCATAGCCCTCAAGCTCTTTCGTATCGTGCCATATATATTCAACCTCTTGGCCCAAAATATCTTTGACCGCATGAAAACAGTCGATATCGCAGTTGGATCCGGGAAAAACGATTACGCCGAATTTCATTCTGATGTCCACCTCTAAATTATCTCGTATTTGTATTCTTCAATTACGGTATTGGCTAAAAGACCTGCGCACATTTTTTCCAACTGTGCTTCCGCCTCCTCCGCGGTAATATCCCCTAAATCCAGTTCAATCAGCTTACCTATACGAACCTCTTCCGTATTGGTATATCCGAGCTTGTGCAGCGCGTTTTTTATCGCATTTCCTTGGGGGTCCGCTATACTCTTTTTTAACGTTACGAAAACCTTTGCTTTCATTCAAAATCCTCCGATTGTAAAGCGGTTACGTCTTTTCATTCCGCATCCATGTCCATATATGCATCCCGCTCTGCTCCTACGGAGACATAGCGGATTTTGCACTGAGTCATATCTTCAATGTATTTTATATATGCGGCGGCGGCAGCAGGCAAATCCTTCTTGCTGCGGCAAGAGGAGATGTCGCATTTCCAACCGTCCTTGTATTCAAACACCGGCTTGGCCTTGAGCAGCCTGTCGCCTGTCGGAAATCGGTCCGTTTTTTCCCCGTCAATCTCGTACGCAACGCAAACAGGTATTTTTTCCATGTAGGACAGAACGTCCAGCTTCGTAAGGGCAATCTCGTTTGCACCTTGAACCTTTATGCCGTAGCGCGAGGCGGGAATATCAAAGGCTCCCACCCGACGAGGCCTTCCGGTTGCCGCGCCGTACTCGCCACCCGCTTCCCGCAGCCGGCTGCCTTCCTCTCCGAACAACTCCGCTACAAAGGGGCCTTCGCCCACACGGCTGGAATAGGCCTTCATGATACCGATAACATTGTCCAGCTTGGCACCCGGTATTCCCGCTCCGGTGGTGGCAAAGGAGGCAAGGGTGGTAGATGAGGTTGTATAAGGATAAATCCCGTAATCGATATCCCTTAATGCGCCGAGCTGCGCCTCAAAGAGTATGTTTTTGGATTCTTCTATCGCACTGTCAAGATAATCCGTAACGTCCGTGATGTAGGGAAGCAGAGGCTCTCCGTAGGTTTGAAGCCAATTTAACATCTCGTCCGTATCGAAGCTTTGATCGCCGTAGCCCCCGTGGATCAGTAAGTTCTTCCATTCCACAATGCCTTGAAGCTTTTCTCTCAGAGTGTCCGGATAAAGCAAATCCCCCATACGTATGCCCTTTTTCATGTATTTGTCGGCATAGACCGGTGCAATACCGCGTCGTGTGGAGCCGTATTTCTTGTCCGCCAGCCGATCCTCCTCCAAAATGTCCTGACGCACATGGTACGGAAAGCAAACGGTTGCTCCGAGGCTGATTTTTAAATTGTCGGGTGTGATTTGAATACCTTTATCCGTCAAGCCTTTGATTTCCTTGCACAAATGCTCGATGTTTATCACCATGCCCGGTCCCATAACATTTACGGTATCTTGCCGCAGGATTCCCGACGGAAGCAGGTTTAATATGAATTTTCCTCTGTCGTTTACCACGGTGTGTCCCGCGTTGTTTCCGCCTTGGTACCGTACGATGATATCGTACCGTGAACCGAGCAGATCCACCATTCTTCCTTTTCCTTCATCGCCCCAATTTATTCCGACTATTGCCGTCAACACGGCTACATCGCCTCCTTAAACAGAAATCTCCGCTTCTTCGGAAATCGTTTCTTTCTCGAAGCGGTTCAAAACCTTTATCGCATAACTTTCGGCCTGTTCTTCCGCTAATCCGGTAAACTTGTCTGCGCGGAGCAAATCCTCCATTTCCTCCCGCGTGATATTGAACCTGCCGTCTTCCAATATTCTTTCAATCAAATTGTTTGAAGCCCCGTTTTCCTTTATGTCCTTGGCAGTGGACACGGCCATCTCTCGGATGGCCTCGTGAAGCAGCTGTCTGTCGCCGCCCTTTTTCACGCCGTGCATCAGGATATTTTCCGTGGCTATAAAGGGCAATTCCTCTTCCAAATGCTTTCTCATCATGTTAGGATAAACCTTCATATTGCTTATCACATTCTCGTACAGAGAAAGGATACCGTCCGTTGCAAGGAAGGCCTCCGGTATATAGATGCGGCGTGCCGCCGAATCGTCAAGGGTGCGTTCAAACCATTGGAGGGAGGACGTCATGGCGGCATCTTGGGTCAACGAAATCACATGCCTTGAAAGGGAAGAGATACGTTCGCACCGCATGGGATTTCTTTTGTATGCCATGGCGGAGGAGCCTACTTGTTTTTCTTCAAAGGGTTCGTCTACCTCTTTCAAATGGGACATCAGGCGGATATCGTTGGAAAACTTCCATGCGCTTTGGGCAATGCCGGACAGAACCGAAAGCACATTGTAATCCAGCTTGCGAGGATAAGTCTGCCCGCTTACGTCAAAAATGTCGTCAAAGCCCATTTTTCGGGCAATCATCTTCTCAAGGCGTGAAACCTTTTCGGCGTCGCCGTCAAAGAGCTCGAGAAAGCTGGCAGCGGTACCGGTGGCACCTCGGCATCCTAACATCTTGATTTGAGACATTACGAACAAAAGGGCGTCCATATCGCTGACCAAGTCCTGCAGCCATAAGGTTGCGCGCTTTCCCAAGGTGGTAGGCTGTGCAGGCTGAAAATGGGTGTAAGCAAGGACGGGAAGTCCCTTGTATTTCAATGCGAAGGCGGCAAGCTTTACAATGATGCCGGTAAGGGAGGATTTAATCCGAATAAGGGCTTCCTTCATCAGGATTAAATCGGTGTTGTCTCCTACATAGCCGGAGGTTGCGCCTAAGTGAATGATCGGTCTTGCTTCCGGACATTGTACGCCGTATGCGTAAATATGGGCCATAACGTCATGACGCACCTCTTTTTCACGCTGCTCCGCGACCTCGTAATTGATATCGTATATATGCTCCTTCATAGCCTCAATCTGCCGGTCGGAGATATCAAGGCCAAGCTCCTTCTGGCTTTCGGCAAGAGCAACCCAAAGTTTTCTCCAGGTGGAAAATTTCTTGTCGGGAGAGAAAATCTCCTGCATTTTTTTGCTTGCGTATCTTTCGCAAAGGGGGTTTTCATACTTGTTGCGCATTTTTAAGCCTCCTCAAAACTTCCCGATAAGCGCCTAGCACATCTCCTAAATCTCTACGGAAGCGGTCTTTGTCCATTTTGTCGCCTGTGGCTTTATCCCAAAAACGGCACGAATCCGGAGATATTTCGTCCGCAAGAATGATTTTTCCGTTGTATCTTCCGAATTCAAGCTTAAAGTCCACCAAGATAATGCCGCATCGATCAAAGAGCGAGGACAAAAGATTGTTGACGCGCAATGCCGTATTCTTTAAAATATCAAGATCTTCCTGTGATGCGATTCCCAAAGCGGTGATTTGGCTTTCGTTCATCATCGGATCGCCGTATTCGTCGCTTTTTAAACAGAACTCCAAAACGGTGTTCTTCAACGGTGTGCCTTCGGGAACGCCGTATTTTTTCGAAAAGCCGCCTGCGGCAATATTACGAACAATCACTTCCACTTGTATGATGTCCACTTTTTTTACCAGCATCCGAGTAGCGTCAAGAGTTTTTATATAGTGGGTTTCGATCCCGTTATTCTCAAGATAACGGTACAGAATCGTCGTTATTTCGGCGTTGAGGGCTCCTTTACCTTCAAGCTCCGCTTTTTTCGCGCCGTTTCCGGCCGTAGCCGAATTCCTGTATTCCATTATGCATGTATCGCTTTGTTCTCCTGCATATACCGATTTTGACTTGCCTTTATATAACAATTTGTTTTCCATACTTGAATCCTCCGTTTATGTTTCGTTTCATCCGGCTCCTGATTACGGCTGCCAAAATCAAAAGGCGCTCATCATCCCATGCAACGCCACATCTTCCTCGGTGGTATATGTATGCATAGCATGATGAACGCCCTTGTTCATCCGCATAAATTATATGGTTTGACGGGTTGTTTGTCAATAATTTTTTCCTGTACGAAAAAGGTACAAAAAAGGCGAAAAGAGGATTTCGTCGAAAAACAAGGGAAACCCCGCTGCATATAATGAAATATTGGTATTATTAAATTGCAAAAAGCACCTAATTACATGAGCAATTGTTGAAAGAAAGAGAAATACTGCAATAAAATAAAAAAATATTTCATGACCGGTTGACATCCTTTATTTGATTGTAGTATCATACGCCATGAGAACAAAGGCGTTCATCAAATCGTAAAAGGCAAGAAAGCCGGTTGCCGTTTGATGAACGCCTTATTTTTTACCGGAGGAAGAAATCATGAGGGAAGGAATGTTCAGAAACGTGTCGGGATGCGCCATATCGGGAATCATATCGAAGTCGGGCAAGCGATTTTCGGGCCAAACCATCGTTGATTCCGTGGCCGTCATGCATGAACGTTCGAACGGTCTTGGCGGAGGCTTTTCCGCCTACGGAATTTATCCGGAGTATAAGGATTATTATGCTTTTCATATATTCTACGACCATAAAACGGCAAAAAGGGATTGCGAGGAATTTTTGGAGGAGCATTTTGAGATTATCAATCTTTCGAAAATTCCAACCAGGAAGGTACCGCAAATTACCGATGAGCCTTTGATATGGAGATATTTTTTAACGCCCCTGCCCACCAAGCTTGCCGACAGTCAGTTAGACGAGAGGGAGTATACGGTACGCTGCGTTATACGAATCAATACCACCGTAAGCGGTGCTCATGTATTTTCCAGCGGCAAAAACATGGGCGTATTCAAAGCCATGGGTTACCCGGAAGACGTAGGAAGGTTTTATCGCTTGGAAGAGTACGAGGGATATTGCTTTACGGCCCACGGCCGCTACCCGACGAACACGCCGGGCTGGTGGGGCGGCGCCCATCCCTTTGCGCTTTTGGACTATTCCACGGTGCACAACGGTGAAATATCCTCCTATGACGCCAATCGCCGTACCATTGAAATGTACGGATACAAGTGTACATTGCAAACGGACACCGAAGTCATTACCTATATCATCGATTACCTGCACCGAAAGAAAGGCCTTACCCTTAAGGAAATTTGCTCGGTCATCGCGGCTCCCTTCTGGTCCGACATCGAAAGAAAACCGCAGGAAGATCGGGAGGAGCTTGAATATTTGCGAAACGCGTTTTCTCCGCTGTTAATAACCGGCCCCTTCTCCATTATCGTAGGCTTTGAAGGGGGTTTGATGGCATTGAATGACCGATTGAAGCTTCGCAGTATGGTTGTAGCGGAAAAAGGCGACACGGTTTACGTCGCCAGCGAAGAAGCCGCCATAAGGGTAATTGAGAATAATCCGGATAAGATTTGGCATCCCAAAGGCGGCGAAGGCGTAATTATCACCCTAGAGAAAGGAAATCCGTAATGGCTGTTGAATTCTTTTATCCCGAATATGAAATCGTACGAAATTTCGATCGCTGCATTGCTTGCCGCGTGTGTGAAAGGCAATGCGCAAACGAAGCACATGAATACCGAAGCGAAGACAAAAAGATGGCAGCCGATGATGCCAAATGCGTAAGCTGTCACCGATGTGTATCCTTTTGTCCTACAAGAGCTTTGAAAATTGTTAAAACCGATCATACCTTCAGGGAGAATGCCAACTGGGACGGTAAAAGCATTAAGGAGATATATAAACAGGCGGAAAGCGGAGGCGTTTTGCTGTCGAGTATGGGAAACCCGGAAAAGTATCCCGTATATTTCGATAGAATCCTTTTGAATGCCTCCCAAGTCACAAACCCGTCCATCGATCCTTTAAGGGAGCCCATGGAGACAAGGGTTTTCCTCGGAGCGAAGCCTGAAAATATCGAAAGAGACGAAAACGGCAGAATAAAGAACAACATGCCTCCTCAGATCATGCTTTCCATGCCTGTTATGTTTTCCGCTATGAGCTACGGATCCATTAGCTATAACGCTCATGAAAGCTTGGCAAAAGCCGCTACGGAGCTTGGAATTCTGTACAACACGGGAGAAGGGGGCTTGCACGAAAATTTATACCGATACGGAAAGAACACCATCGTTCAGGTGGCTTCGGGCCGATTTGGCGTCCATAAAAAATACCTATCCGGTGCGGCGGCCATCGAGATCAAAATGGGGCAGGGTGCAAAGCCCGGTATCGGGGGACATCTGCCGGGAACGAAAATCATGGGGGAAATCTCGAAAACCCGCATGATCCCGGAAGGCACCGATGCCATTTCTCCGGCTCCTCATCACGACATTTATTCCATTGAGGATTTGCGCCAGCTGGTCTATTCGTTAAAGGAAGCGACCGGCTATACAAAGCCCGTTATTGTAAAGGTGGCTGCCGTTCACAATGTTTCGGCTATCGCAAGCGGCATTGCCCGCAGCGGCGCCGATATCATAGCCATTGACGGCTTCCGAGGCGGAACCGGCGCCGCGCCCACACGCATACGAGACCATGTGGGCATACCCATTGAATTGGCTTTGGCTAGCGTGGACAAAAGGCTTCGTGAAGAAGGAATCCGCAATCGCGTATCCATCGTAGCAGGAGGAAGCATACGATCCGGAGCCGATGTGGTAAAGGCCATTGCCTTAGGCGCCGATTGCGTCTATATCGGCACGGCGGCTCTTGTGGCGTTGGGGTGCAGGCTATGCCGAAGCTGTCATACCGGAAGGTGCAATTGGGGAATTGCCACCCAAAGAGAGGATCTGGTAAAACGCTTAAATTCCGATTGGGGATGCAAAAGGCTTGTGAACCTGTTAACCGCTTGGAAGCATGAAATCATGGAAATGATGGGCGGCATGGGTATAAACTCCATTGAAAGCTTGAAGGGAAACCGCCTGATGCTTCGCGGTGTGGGCTTAAACGAAAAAGAGCTGGAGATATTGGGTATCAAGCATGCGGGAGAATAGCATGAAAAAGTTCGGGAGGAAAAATGATGAATCTTTTGGCAAATAATTTGGGATTTCGGATGCTTAATGAAATCATTCGCAATACCGAAGAGGACATAACGATTGACGGCTGCTTCGGTGAACGCTTTATCGGAAGCGGAGCTTCGTCCAAAATCATCACCGTTAACGGAACCCCGGGAAACGCGTTGGGTGCTTATCTTGACGGCGCCACCATCATCGTAAACGGAAATGCGCAGGATGCGGTGGGAGATACCATGAACGACGGGAAAATCATTATACACGGGAGCGCCGGAGACGTGTTGGGATACGCCATGCGAGGCGGAAAAATCTATGTAAAACATGATGCCGGATATCGCACCGGCATCCATATGAAGGAATACGAGGATAAAAAGCCGATTATCACGGTGGGAGGAACCGTAGGAAGCTTCCTCGGCGAATACCTTGCCGGCGGTATTATTATCGTATTGGGCTTAAACACGGATGCCTGCCCTGTAGGCAACTTCACGGGAACCGGTATGCACGGAGGCAAAATATTGATCCGAAGCCAAGAAGAACCGAAGTATCTTCCGAAGCAGGTATGTGTCAACAGGGCGGACGAAGAAGACCTTCGTTCCGTCAAGGAGTATTTGGAAGAGTTTGCGGCTTTGTTCGGATACGGTATGGATGAAATTATGAGCAAGTCTTTTTACCGTCTTACGCCCAACGCCAGAAATCCGTATAAACGGCTTTATACGTATAACTGATGAATGAAACCGGATGCTACGGTCGAAGCATTCCGGCCTTGCTCAACAAATCAAAATCATGCATTCTTCTTCCGATCACTTGTATGCCTAAGGGTAATCCTTCTTTTGTTTTCCCGATGGGAATGACAATGACCGGATTTGCCGTTAATGAAAAAGGCGTTGTAAATCCCATGTTTGCTTCGGCATAGGAGACCTTTTTATCGTCAACGAGAATAGGGTCGTAAACGGCTTGGTTTCCCCTCATTCGAAGAGGAAGCTTATGACGAAATGCCGCCGTGGCTGTCACGGGAGCCAATAACACATCGTATTGCCCGAATACCCGGTCCAATTGAAGGATGCATTCTTCTCTTTTTTCTTCTTCGATTAAGTAGTCCTTTAATTTCCATGGCATTTTGGAGCCCATAAGAAGACGGACGATCCCGGGAAGCATAACGGACATGTTGCCGTATATCAGTTTTAAAAAGCATTCCCGTGATTTTTGGAAATCGAAATCGGAATCATCCATTTCCTTCACGTAAGCCTTTTCCGAAAGCCTATTTACATATTCCATGAAGCAGGAAGAGTATTCCTTCGAAAGGGGCAGACCTCCGCAGTCCTTCGTATAGGCTATTTTTAACGGACACGGATTTTGCTCGGGCGGAAAAGCCTTCGCTTTGTCGGCAAGAACGGTGAACAGCAAATGCAAATCCTCCAAATCGGCGGTTTGAATACCGATGCGAAGGATATCGGACATGGTACGGCCATACGGTTTTCCGCCTACGATGTTCTCCGGAGGAATCACCTTGTCGGTACCGATCATTCCGTAGATACCGCAGAAGTGTGCGGGCACACGAATCGAACCCATAAAATCATTCCCGATATCGGCGTCCGATATGCCAAGCTTTACGGCAGCCGCCCCTCCGCCGCTGCTGCCGCCGCATGTGTATTCCGGATTGTCGGGATGATTGGTTCTGCCGTATACTTCGTTAAAGGTTTGCATATCCATGGCGCCTTTTGGCATATTGGTTTTTCCTAAAATGACGGCACCTTCTTCTTTCAGCTTTTCTACGGCGGTGCAGTCTTTGGACGGAATGTTGTCTTGAAGCTTTTTCATTCCCGCCGTTGCCCTTAATCCTTTGACCTCCAGGTTATCCTTAACGGTTATAACCGCGCCGCAGAGCCTTCCCGAAAATTCTCCCGCTTTCACTTTTTCGTCGATACGTGCCGCTTGCTCGAGTACCGATTTTTCATCATAGCAAACAACGGCATTGCAGGATTTGTGACTTTCAAGCAATCGAAGCTTTTCTTTCACGATTTCAAGAACCGTTCTACGTCCGCATTTTACATCCTCGATTCTTTGTATCATAGGGGACTTCAATGCAACCACCTCCGTTTTCACTGTAGCAAAACAGGAGGGGGATTGCTGTTCATTTCTTGCTATTTTTTAACCGGGACGCAAAAACGAATATAGATGTCGCCGTTTGGCATTCTTTCATAAAATTCCACAAAGGGACGATTGTCGGGGGAAAGCTTTTGCCGTACCATGTAAAAGCCGTAAAGGTAATCCATATGCTCAAAAAAGCATTGCGCAAAATCTTTTTGATTACGGTTCATTTTGCAGCAGATATATTTTCCGGCAGTTTGAAAAACCCTGTAAGCAAGGTGCTCGTCATTGACCGGAGATTCTACGGTGGCACAAGCGTAGTATCGGCATGAAGAAAATTCTTGCACCTCGGGAGAATCGACGGTGATGCCGCAGATCTTTGTATCCGGCGTATACCGTTTGCTTTCTTTTAACCAAGCGAAAATCCGCCCAAAGGCTTTGTTAATCTCCGGGTTTTCCCAAGCTTCGGAAAGTCCGGTGACACCGATGCAAACGGTTTTCAAATCGGGAAGGGTATTTTCCGAAAACCGTTTCTCCATTTCGGGATCATAGGATATCCGCTTAAAAGAAACATCGGCAAAGGGGACCGGATGCTTTCGATCCTTTGTCCTTTTATACCGGGTCGGCGTGCATCCGAAGTGCTTTTTAAAGCTTCTTGCAAAGGCGCTTGGGGAGGAGAAGCCGTAATCCATCGCGATTTTTGTAATATCGCAATCTTCGTACAACAGCTTCAAGGCGCAGTTGTTCAGCTTTCGCTCAAGTACATACCGGTGCAGATTTTTACCGGTAATCGAATGGAAAATACGGTGGAAATGGTAGGGCGAAAATCCGGCAATATTCGATAAGGCTTCCAAGGATAAATCCGAATCCATATGAAGCTCGATATATTCCAATACTCCTTCTATTTGCTTTTGATAAATATCTACGCTCATTTACACCGCGACTCCAAAAGACTCGGGGCATTACCGCAAGGGAAATTTCGACGATAGCCCCCGTTATCATTCTAGCAAATGTACGGCAGAACCGGTATGTGTTTTCATAAAATATGCAATGCTCGGGGAACCTTTTTTTCTAATATCTTTAAGAAAAGTTTGCAACATACAAAACTAGAACTTGCAAAATCCGTCTTTTAACCTTGTTTCGTACTAACATTTTAAGATAATTTGCAATATTTTATTCAATTATTTTCATAAACTGTTGACACGATTTTTCGAATGTAGTATCATAGCAAAAAACTGAAATATGGATATAAAAATTCCATTTTGGCTTGTTAAGAATCCGAATTTGCGGATATGATGTAGCAAGCCGGATTTCACGGATTTTTATGACCCGAGCAATTGATTTTCCATAGCGCAAATTTCCATCCGTAAACCCGAACCGTAATACCTGTGATGGATTTAAATAATTTAATTTTATCCGCATTCTTTGGTGTAATATCATTCCGGATGTTGCCAAAGTTTGCGGAATACGGTTTTTTTGAACTTTTTTAAAGGAGGTAGCCCATGACCAAGCTGAAATTTACCAAAATGCATGGATGCGGGAACGATTACATTTACATCAACTGTTTGGAAGGGGAAATCGAAAACCCCGAAAATCTTGCCATTTCTTTGTCCGATCGTCATTTCGGCATAGGGGGAGACGGACTGGTTCTCATATGTAAAAGCGATATTGCCGATGCCAAGATGAGGATGTTTAATATGGACGGAAGCGAAGGGAAAATGTGCGGAAACGCCATTCGCTGCGTTGCGAAATATCTGTATGACAACGACATTTGCAAAAAGAGCGAAATTAGAATCGAAACGTTAAGCGGTATTAAAACCCTGCAAATCGATGCGGATAACGGACGCGTAGCCTCCGTCAAGGTGGACATGGGTAAAGCCGAGCTTTGTCCTTCAAAAATTCCGGTTGCATTACCGGGAGACCGCATCATCAATGCACCGCTGACGGTCCTCGGTATTACTTACGGTATCACCTGCGTCTCGATGGGCAATCCCCATGCCGTGGTTTTCTGTGAGGATCCGGACGGCTTGGATCTTGAAAAAATCGGTCCCTGCTTCGAGCATCATGAAATCTTCCCGGAACGGGTCAATACCGAATTTGTACAAATTCTTGATAAAAATACATTGAAAATGCGCGTATGGGAACGGGGAAGCGGAGAAACCTTAGCTTGCGGGACGGGAGCCTGCGCCTCGGTTGTTGCGGCGACGCTAAACGGGTATTGTGAAAAAGGCCAAGATGTTCGTGTGATTCTTAAAGGGGGCGACCTTACGATCAACTATACCGATGAAAGAGTGCTTATGACGGGAGGATGCGTCAAGGTATTCGAGGGCGTCATAGAAGTATAACGATAAATAAAATTTTCATAAAATTCATTTTCCGAGGTATGTATATGAAAATCAATTCCAATTATTTAAATTTGAAAGACAGCTATCTTTTTTCGTTAATTGCCAAAAAAGTGAACGAATTTAAGCAACAGAACCCTGAAAAAAACGTTATCCGGCTTGGCATAGGCGATGTCACCCTGCCTCTTGTTCCCGCCGTTGTGGATGCCATGCATAAGGCCGTTTCGGAAATGGGAAGTGCGGATACCTTTAAAGGATACGGAGAAGAGCAGGGGTACGGTTTTTTAAGACAGGCCGTTTGCGATTATTACGCAAAAAAAGAGGTTACGCTTGACATCAGTGAGGTGTTCATCAGCGACGGCGCCAAAAGCGACCTTGGCAACATTTTGGACATTTTTGATACGGATAATACGGTGATTATTCCGGACCCGGTTTATCCCGTGTATGTGGATACGAATATTATGGCCGGCCGAAAAATTCAATTTGTAAACGGTAGTGCCGATAATCATTTTTTGCCTTTGCCGGACGAGAAAACCGAAGGGGATATCGTCTATATTTGCTCGCCCAACAACCCCACCGGTGCCGTTTATACTAAAGAGCAGCTGAAGATTTGGGTGGACTGGGCTTTGGAAAGACAAGCGGTCATTTTATTTGACAGCGCTTACGAGGTGTTTATTCGTGACGAAAGCTTGCCCACAAGCATTTACCGGATTCCCGGGGCGAAAAAATGCGCCATTGAATTTTGTTCTTTTTCCAAGACCGCGGGCTTTACCGGAACACGCTGCGGTTATACGGTTGTACCTCACGAGCTTGTAAGGGAAAACGTGGCTTTGAATAAGCTTTGGTTAAGAAGCCAAACCACCAAGTTCAACGGCGTGCCGTATATCGTGCAAAGAGGAGCCGAGGCCGTATTCACCGAAGAGGGGATGAAGCAGATCGGGGAGCAAATTCAATACTATCTTGAAAACGCACGCATAATGGCGGATACCCTGACCGAGCTCGGCATTTGGTTTACGGGAGGCAAGAATTCACCGTATATATGGCTGAAATGCCCGAACAATATGTCCTCATGGGAGTTTTTCGATTACCTTTTGAATAAGTGCAGTGTCGTCGGAACTCCGGGTGCGGGTTTCGGTAAAAACGGAGAAGGTTTTTTCCGGTTAACCGCCTTCGGAAACAAAAGAAATGTAACGGAAGCCATGGAAAGGATTCGAAAAATCATCCTCTAAAATCGTAAAAAAACGGCGTACATCCGTTATATCCGGATGTTTACGCCGTTTTCCGAAAGATATTTCTTCAATTCTCCGATATCGATCTTTTTCGTATGAAACACACCCGCCGCAAGACCGGCATCAATCCGATCGTATTGAAACAGCTCCAAAAAATCCTCCTTTTTTCCTGCGCCTCCGCTGGCAATCAGCGGAACCTCAACGATTTCGCCGAATTTACGGAGCATGGGAAGATCAAAGCCTCCCCGAACGCCGTCGGTATCGATGGAGTTGAGGACGATTTCTCCGGCTCCAAGAGCCTCTCCTTTTTTTGCCCACTCCAAGGCGTCCATTCCCGTGTCAATTCTTCCGCCGTTGGCAAAAACACGAAATTGTCCGTTAACCCGTTTTACGTCCATGCTTAATACGACGCATTGGCTGCCGTAACGCTTTGCCGCGGCATGTATTAAAGAAGGATCCTTTATTGCTCCGCTGTTGACGCTGACCTTGTCCGCTCCGCATTTTAATACGGTGTCGAAATCCTCCAAGGAGTTGATTCCTCCGCCCACGGTGAGAGGAATGAAAATGACGGAAGCGACGGCTCGCAAAACGTCCGTAAAGAGCTTCCTGCCCTCAAAGCTTGCGGTAATATCGTAAAATACCAGCTCGTCCGCCCCCGTTTCGTAATAGTATTGCGCCATTTCCACAGGGTCCGCCATGTCCTGCACATCTTTAAAATTGACGCCTTTAACGACTCTTCCGTTTTTTACGTCAAGACAAGGTATGATTCTTTTGCCTATCATGAATAGCCTCCTCAAATCCAACCGTGATTTTTACTCTATTTCGGAAAAAGCCTTCAGCAGACGAAGTCCCGCATCTCCGCTTTTTTCAGGGTGAAATTGCATGCCGTAGATAAGCCCTGTGGAAGAGCGTACAAGCCCCGGAACCTTCACATCGTATTCCGATATGCCCAGGATGCCGTCCCGGCAGTCTTTGGCGTAATAGCTGTGCACATAGTAAACCCATTCCCCGTTTTCGAAGTATTTGAATATGGGATCATCCTTGACGATTTCAAGCCGGTTCCAGCCCATGTGAGGAACCTTCAAGGAAGGATGAATATCGGCCGATAAGGGCATGACCATGCCCGAAATGAGCTTTAAGCCTTCGTATTCACCGTGCTCGAAGCTTTTTTCGAACAAAAGCTGCATGCCTAAGCAAATACCGAGAAGCGGCTTTTTATGTGCCGACTCGATTACCGTATCCCAAAGCCCCGATTCTTTGAGCTTTGCCGCGGCGTCGCCGAATGCGCCCACGCCGGGGAGGATTATTTTTTCGGCCCTTAACAGGTCCTCCTCTTTATTCGTCACAATACAATTAAGCCCCAAATAGCGGAGACTTGACATCAACGAGAACAAATTGCCGACACCGTAATCAACAACAGCGATCATTTATATACAACCCCTTTACGGAATAGATTCTACATACAGGATATTACATGGCTTTTTTTCGATGCTATACGACTTGGAAGATATAGAACTTCAGGTAGTCCGTCTCCGGTACATTCCAAAGGACGGGATGATCCGGAGCCTGCCGGCGAGCTTCAATTTGCCTTAAGGATACGGCGGCATCCTTTGCAGCGCTTGCCAATGTTTTTCGGAATAATTCCTCCGTCATAAAGTGGCTGCAGCTGCAGGTGGCAAGGTCTCCGCCTCGAGGCAGCAGCTTCCTGGCCTATAAGTTAATTTCCTTGTCTCCCCGGGCGGCGTCC
>JAAYHZ010000426.1 GCA_012744235.1 Clostridiaceae bacterium | reverse complement strand
CTTGTGGTTTTACTTGCCTTGATCGCCTTTTATACATTGAAAAAACAAATGATTACAAGTATTATGCTGGAATCGGCTCTTCATACGGTAAACCGACAATCCGAGAAGCTAAAGAGCTTGGCAGTGGTGGAGGAGAGAAATCGCATTGCCGCCGAAATGCATGATACGGTCGGTCATACGCTGACTGCCGCCGTTCTGACGTTAGAAGCGGCGGAGGGACTTGTATCGGAGACGAATGCGGCGCAAAAGCTGCGTCAAGGAATAGAGCAGGTGCGACGGGGTCTTTCGGAGCTTCGCGCTTCCGTTAAAATCGTCAGGGCGGGTAACGAAACCGATTTTGCTTCCGTTCTCGAAGGGCTTTTGCAGGAAATCCGTTCCGATACCGGGCTCGATATTCATCTTGTTATGGAATCGAAGGTTGTATTGCCTCCTCTTCAAGCCGGCATACTGCTCTCGGCGATAAAGGAATGTACAACCAACGCCATTCGACACGGGCATGCAACGCATGCGGATATTTTGATTGCTCCGTATAAAGGACAGCTGAGGGTGGCTTTTACGGATAACGGTAGCGGAGCGGATGATGTAAAGTTCGGCTCCGGGCTATCCATTATGCGAGAGCGTGTGCAAAGCGTAGGCGGGGTATTGGAAATTGAAAGCGAGCCGGGAGAGGGGTTTACCGTTAACCTTGTAATTCCCGTCGTACAAGGAAAGGAGGATACGCAATGAATCCCATTACGATACTGTTGGCGGACGACCAGACCATCATACGAGACGGGCTGCGCGCATTACTTGAAACAAATGCGGATATTCGGGTGGTTGCGGAAGCGAAAAACGGCATGGAAGCTTATGAACAGACGAAAATCCATCAGCCGCAGGTCGTACTTATGGATATTCGAATGCCGCAAATGGGCGGAGTGGAGGCTACACGCCTGATTAAGCGGGATTTCCCCGAAACGGCGGTATTGGTATTAACTACATATGATGACGATGAATCCATTCTCGGCGCCATTGCCAACGGCGCTTCGGGATATCTTTTAAAGGATATCAGCGGAGCGAAGCTTGCGGAAGCCATTCGTGACACCGTATGCGGAAGCGTCATTTTGCCCGGGAATATTGCCGCTAAAATTACAAAGCATATCGGCACACAAGGCAAACCGGAAATGTCCCTTTCGGACTTTTCCCCTCGCGAACAAGATATCATTCGTTTGCTCATTCAAGGAAAAAGCAATCAAGAAATTGCCCGTACACTATTCCTAACCGTCGGTACGGTTAAAAACTATATCAGTCAAATATACGGCAAAGCCGGAATTACGGACCGAGCGAATGCCATATTGCACTTCAAACGGATGGGATTTTAAAAGCTTCGGTTTTAAGGCGGGAGCTGCGGCTTCCGTTTTTTATTACCTCATATATGACTCCGGTAACTTATCATATGACCGTCATGTCTTTTACACTGAACGAGGTAAAACCGAAAACGGTACGAAGAGAAGGAATGTATGAGACTGATAAAGTGTATCCGTAAAAAATGGATCCGGTTTTTGCGACATTTGGCAAAAGAATATGTTCATCCGTGCTTCTATGATACCGAAGCGCACGAAGTGCATCGCAAAAAGGAACAAACATACGGTGAAGCCGGAAGGGTGATTAAAGGTATCAACTATTTGAATACAAGATGAAGATGGGAGGTTGAATCGAATGGAAAAAAGAAGAATAAAGGATTATTGGAATTTAGGGACGGCTATAGGCTTTTGCACTGCCGTCGGCATTATGCTCGGGGCGCTTTTTCAAAACGTGGTTACGGGGCTGTATATCGGAGCCGGTGTGGGGGTTGTTCTCGGAGCGATTTCCGTGAATAAAAAATCGAAAGAAAAACAGACCGCAGACCATACGGGAGATGTCGCATGATGAACGGGTTTGTACTAACGAAGAATATGCTCCTCATTCTTTTCTGCTAACCCTGTTGTGTTCCTTTTAGCGGGAAGAGGGAAGAAATACAAATGATTTTTATTGAGAAGCTCGTAAATAAAAGAGTTGGACGGTCTTAGAGCATTAAAAAGTATGAATTCACATATGAATGGGCAGCTTATTCCGATTGCCGCGACCGTGCCGCTTATGATTTTTTATGAGGGTATTTACATTGTTGAGACCCGGACAATCGGAGCGGAATGCACGTGCCGTTCGGTGAGAAATTCGGAGGTGGATGTATGATGAAATCAAGAATATGGAAGAGCTCCGGGATATGGATTCGGTTTATCCTAATATCTTTATTATTCGGCTTTCTTGTTGCGCTTTTTTCCGGTAGTCTGCAAATTAAACGGGATATACATGCGGATGCGTCTCTTGACAATTTTAAGGTATATATGAACCGGCGTATCCCTGCTTTGATGAAAAAGTATCGCATACCGGGCTGCAACATCGCCCTTGTAAAGGATTGTGAAGTCGTATGGACCGAAGCTTACGGGTATGCCGATGCGGAAAACGGCAGAAAACTGACGATCAATACCCCCATGAGCGTTCAATCCATTACAAAATCCGTTACGGCGTGGGGCGTTATGCGACTTGTGGAAAAAGGCTTAATCGACTTGGACGCTCCGGTGTCGCAATACCTAAAATCGGACTATTTGATAGAAAACATTACGACACGGCAGCTTTTGAGCCACACTGCAGGGCTACCCTTAGGCGATTTTACCCGTGTCTATTCCCCCGGCGAGACAATGCCCTCAAACCGGGACGTGACATTCGAGGAAGCGGTGCCGGTATACAAGGCGGGAACGAGATTTTCCTACTCCAACACAGGCTACAATCTATTGGAAATTGTCATCGAGGATATTACGGGCCAAAGCTTTTCGGAGTATATCCGTACGGAAATTTTTCTCCCGCTAGGCATGGAAAGCGCAACCTTTGAAATCGACAGAAAGGCGTCGCTTTTTCTTCCGACGGGTTATAACCTCGGCGGAGAACCGGTGCCGGTCTATCTCTATCCTTCTAAGGCATCGGGCGGTCTGTTCGCTACGGCCAATGACATTGCTCGTTTTGCGGCTTCGGGTATGAAAGAAACTTCCGTGTTAAGCGGTGAAAGCATAAGGCTTATGTATACTCCCCAAAGCCAAAGAATCGGTATTTACGGGTTGCTATTTAAGGGGTACGGATTGGGTCACTTTATCGAAAAGCTGCCAAACGGCATGCTCTCGATCTCCCACGGCGGCCAAGGGAACGGTATTATGACCCATTTCCAGGCCGTTCCTGAAACAGGAGATGCCATTGTCATCCTGACGAACAGCCAACAAAGCCGGCTCTTTTTTGCATATGTTTTAAGGGATTGGGCCCGTTGGCGAGGGTTCCCGTCCGCGGGCATGGGAAGGATTGTCCTCGGTCAATACGGACTCTGCGGGGTGATCGGTATCCTGATCTCAATAAGCCTTCTTTTGGTATTTAGGCAAATCTCGCCCTATTATCAACGCAAGCAAAAATGCTTCCGAGTGCTTCGAGTAGGTATAGCATTCATTCTATTCGGAATTCTAATGCGGTGCGCTGGCTCGGAATACTTATTGATTACCTCGGTTTATCCGATTCTGTCTGTATGGCTTGGTTGCGCAATATTCGTGTTCGCCATAGCGCTCTTGATATCCGCCTTGCTAGTCGAATATCCAAGAATAGAACAAAAGGCAATACCGAATACGGATCTTAAGGGTTATCATCAATATTTGATATATAATGGATCGGAGGAGGGATCATGAAAAATGCAATACCGGGGTACCCCGTTATCCCGTATACTCCGTGGTACACTTTGTATATTTCGAAAACGATCCCGGCTTTGTCTTGATGATGAAGTCCTCCGACCGGTTGACCGTAGTCCTTGGGCTTCTTGTACGGGTATTGCGTGGAGTCATAATGGCTTTTGCAATTTACCCGTTTGGCGATATTACGGACGGGTGCGGATTGGACCGGTTCCGTATCCTAATGGGGAAAAGGGACCGCAATAATTGACAAAAACAGATAGGAAAATAAGCGGAGGTTTCGTATATGAATCATGTTGTTTATCTTGATGCGAAAGAAAAGGAATTGGATAAGCTTAGAAACGGTCAAAAAAGCATGATTATCCGTGGCGCTGCCGGAAGAAAACTGCCCTACGGGCGCGTTCACCCCGGCGATGTTTTATGGTTCGTCGAAAACAACGGCAAAGGGTCGGTGCGATGCCGTGCCACGGTAAAAAAGGTGTTGAATTCGGAAAAGTTGACGGAGGAAGAGTCTCAAAAGCTGATATCGGATTATCAGGCAATGCTTTGTCTTACTCCCAATCAGATAAAGCGGTGGGCCGGAAAACGATATCTTGTGCTGATTGAGATTGAAAATTACCGGGAAATCGTACCTTTTACCATTGATCGAAGCAATTACGGCAATATGGACGATTGGTTGCCTGTCGAGGATATCGAAAGCATAAAAAAGAAATCTCATTCCTAAGAAGATTTAAAAAAGACAGTGCTTCGGGAATTTTTATCCCTTCTGCACTGTCCCTTATGTTAAAAGTTTGTAATTATAAAACGGTATGGATTCCTCTTTCCAAAACAAGCAGGAGACTATCGTCTTTTCGGATAAGATCGAGTAGCTTCGAAGGCAGAGCCAAGGAACCCGTAACGTTTAACGAAAGGTCGGTTCGCAATAATTTTTTATCCGATACCGCGTACAATTGCCCGTTGCAAACGGCAAGCTTTAAAACGGGCATATTGACATAGCAAGAATAGAGCTCGGATCCCGTCAAATCAAAGGCTTTGATGTATCCCTTGTCGCTTCCCGCATAAAGGACCTTGTTTTCCGTATCGAAGCACACTGCCGTGTTGGCTCCCGCGATGTCTTTTGAAAACAAAAGGTTGAGCTTTCCGGATGACAGTTCATAAACGGACAGCGTATTATTGGTATTCACTCCGACGGCAAAATAGGTTTTTTGATTCATATGGGCATAAGCCGCGGCTTTTACGGTGTACAGCCATCCGCCGGCGGATGCCTTGTACTTGACATTCAAGTTTTCGTCGTAGATATAAAGGCTTCCGGAGCTTGCTTCGTCCGACGCATAGGCCATAACTTCCGTGTTGCCGTCTTGATCCACATCATCGGCAATCATGCGGTCGATGATTCGGTAGTCGGCGAACAAGGTATTAAGAAGATTTCCTTTGTCGTCTAATAATTTGACGTGGTTGTCACCGCAGCCTGCAAACAAGCGATAAGAGTCTTCCGTTTTAACGAAGCACAAGGAGAACACTTTAGGGTATTTGGTTTCCCAGCTGCTCAGCATGGTAGGCCGGCGAAGAATTTCCGTTTCCCATAAAAGATTTCCTTCGCCGTCCAGAACGCGTATGTTTTTGTTATCGTAGCCTACGGCCAAAACGGCTCTGTTTTCGTCCAAGTCGATCGCCGCTACGGAGCGGACGTTCCCCGGAAATGCCTGCTCGAATACCAAGCTTCTTCTTTTATTAAAATACCTCACGATATTGTCGTAAAATGCAAGAATGTTTCCTTTTTCGGTGACGGTACAGCCTTTGATGTTCTTTTTAAAAGCTTTTTTCGTTTTGACGGTAACAGGCTCTCCGTCTTCCGTTGCGCTTAACGACCGGACGGGCTCATCGGAGAAAAGGGCGGGTGTAAAGGGGAGAGCGTATTCCTTAAAATGCTCCTCTTCATCGGGAAATACGATCCAATAAGCGTCTTCCGTTTGGTCGAAGTAGGCGTTATCCGCACCGGGCCGTCTGACCTGCAGCAGGTGGGTAACGGATACGGTATCCTCGGCTTTCATCTTGGCTCCGACGAAGGAGGTATACTTGGTGATAACGGCTTTATCGCTTCCGTAGCGCTCTTTCCACATATCCATGGCATCCGGACCTTCCGGTTTTTTGTACCAAGGCTCTCCCATATCTCCGCTTTCGAATTTCTTCGATCCGATATCGATAAATTCAACGGATACTCCGGGATCGAAGGAAGAGAAGGAAGCGGTTATTTGCTCGTATTCTTCGCCGTGTTGTCCGATTCGTATTCCGCGTACCGCATTGCCGTCCGCTTTCATTTCCGCAGGTATCCGAAAATGGCTGTAAAAGACGTAATCGTCCTCCCTGTAGGCTTTAAATGTGTCGTGGATGACGGCGCCTTTTCCGTATACAAGAAACAGCTCTCTTGTCCAATCCGTCCCGTTGAAGCCCGGTACCGTAGCCTTGATGTACAGGGTCTCGTCGGTTTGCTCCATACGGTCGAGACACGCCAATTCCGGTGTCATACCGGAGTAACCTTTTCCGGAAACGGTGACCGTAGTGCAGCTTTCTCGATCCGGCCAGCGGTATCCGCTTTCCTCCACAAAACAGGAAATACCGTTAATGCTCAAATCCAAAATGGCCAACGTGTTGTTTTTGCAGTGGGTTTCGATGCCGAGACCGTCAATCAATAGATAATCCCAGCCTGATTTTGTAAATTTGCGCATGCTGATTTTATCAAAGGCTTTGTGGTAAGGTACAATTTTTCCTTCTTCGGATTTTGCCGCCGATGCTTCGTAATGCCAACGGTTGAGAGCAAGTACCGATAGGTCGTCCTTATTCAAATCCTCCGGTTCCGGTTTTACACCGCAGAAGGCTCGGAAGGGCAAGGTAAAGCCGGTAGGATCCAAACGGCTTTTATCCGGTTCACGATCGCACAAAGCTTGGATTTGGCCGTCCTTGTAGTAATAGGCGTAAGTACGGCATACCGTGGATGCCAATTTTGCAACGCCGCCGTCTCCGATGGACGGTATAAAGCCGGAGGGCATATGCATTGATAAAATAAACGGCTTGGCGTCTTTAAAAGAGGTGTTTAAAAACGTATTGTTTTCTTCGAAGAAAGAATAGGCGATTGCCAAAGGAAGACTGACGCTTAAAGAATAGGAAGAATCGTCGCAGTAGGGACGCCAATGGCCGGAGGAGAAGTATTCAAAAGGTCTTTTGGCGATTTCTACAACCTTCTGCAGCGTTTCGTTCATACCGTAGGTTTTTATAAAGTACTCCGAAAGGTAAGTGCATGCCAAAGCGACAAACATGGTAATGTTGTGGGGAGGCTGCCGAGTGTCCTTGTAGGATGCGGCATGTTGCGCTCCGAATCGGCTGCACATCCAACGGTACAACACTTTTTCGATATCTTCCTGAAGGTCTTCCGGTATGATTCCGCCGTGGATGGCGATCCAAAAAGATCCGCTGTGTGCCGACATGCCGATGCAAGTAGAGTTGCTCAAGCCCGGTTCGTCCGGATTTTGCTCGGCATACATTAAAAGCTTTTTCCAGGCCCGTATATAGTCGTCGGCATATTGTTGTTCTCCCGTTGCATAGGCCAGCCATGCTTTCATGTACCAATTGTTAACATGGGCGGACGGAAGAAGGCTGATGTTATCCGGTTCTTTCGATTCGGCCAAACGCTTAAAGGTCTTATCCGTAACCGGCAATCGGGTATAATAGACGGTTCTTAAAAACGGTACCGTATCGCAGGTGATCCGTTCCAAGAAGATCCGGGCGCCTTTTTGAAATCCTTCTTCGTCGGAAAAACCGATAAAAAGAATGTTTTTGCCTTTCCCGAAGGGGTCTAACAGGGTACGTACCTCGTATCCTCCGGGCCCGGGGTAGCACAGGTCCGTTATGACATAGGACTTGTAATACAGGTAACGAACGCAAGGATTGTTCACCAAATTCCCTGCAACGATAAAAAGGGCGGATTCTTTGAAAAGATCCTTGGATCCGTCATTTAAGACCGTAACACGGGAAGTATAGGGCGATATTTTTTCCTTGACTTGTTCTCCGAAAATTCTTCCCGAATCGGTGTCAGGGGTGAGGATGAAAACCTTTTCATCTTTCAAGACGGTTTCACGTTTCGCGATTTTACCTAAGCGAGGCATTATGATCTGATCCATGATTTTCCTCCTTGCCGGCATTTCGATAGGTATACCGGCTGTTAGAAAGCTTGTTAAGCACAATCTACCATAACGAGTACGGCAGCGTCAATGAAGCATAAAGCATTTGGTTGGCAAACAAAGAATATTTCACAGCGTATTCACAAAAAATAGGATGAATATGTAAGAAGAGGACGATTTGAAATGAAAAAAGCCGCCTTGCTATTGCTGTTGATATTTGTTCTTCCTTTAAAAACACATGCGAAAGAATCTACGGTTGCGGTGCAATTTACCGATAAAGCCGGCCGTCCGATTACAGGCATGCGAACGGAAGCGTTCCTTGACGATACGACCTTGTCGTTCGTTACCGATGAAGAAGGCCGCATTTACATTCCCGTGGATAAGGATTTTCCTTTCGAATTCCGTGTTACCACACGGTTTGAACATCGATTCAATGATATGCCTTTCTATGTGATCGGGATCTTGAATGACGAGGGGGTTATGGTCCATTTGAAAAACGATTTTGACATTGCGGTAAAAAGCCCTTCCGACCTTTGGCAAACCTTCAAGATTCAATCGGAGGATGAAGGAAACCGAAAGTACAACGACCAATTGGTTACGGTATATCAATATTTAAAGGATGCGGTATTCTTCTATCGGGAGACTTTAAACGTATACGAGGAGTTTGACATCCCCACGGTTTACGTCGTATGCTACGGATCCTTGGACAATACCTATACTTCGACGACATTTTTGTTATCTCCGAAACGGACATGTCGGTCAACAATGAAAACGCACCGCAGAACAGAGAATGGCACGAGTACAGCCATCATATTCTGTTTAATCTTCATAAAAAGTGGCCCCAAACGCAGGGGGGATTTGAAAAGAATCATGCCGGTTTTCTGAACGATTCCACCGCCGATTCCTATGTGGAGGGCTTTGCCGAATTTATGTCTTTAATGATCGGAGAATATAACGGATACGCTTTTAAAGACGTATATAACCCGATCGGCAGTATGGAAATCGATTTTTTACCCGTGGACTATTTCGGAATGGGAGAGGAGTTTGCCATATGCGGGATTCTGTGGGATTTGTATGACGAAATCAACGACGATCTCGTTCATATGTCTATGGAAGAGATTTGGGCGGTATTAAAAAGATTTAACAACGATTTTACCGACGTGTACGAAGGATTGACGAGTATGTACCCCGATAGGAAAAACGAGATAAACCGGGTGTTCGTCAACCATGGGTTTTTCATTAACTTAAAACCCGGTAACGGCAAATGGGATTTCGGGGAACCCTATATGGGGTGGCCGGATCGATACCGACCCTTCGATTACTTTATCGATCTTCCTCGATACAAGGATCGGATTCTTTTCCAATACAGTCCCGGAGAAAAAATCGGAAGCGCGGGGGACTTGTCCAGACCCAAAAGAAGGACCGCCATGGCTCCCTTAGGACACTGTATAAGAACAAAAGATAAAACCGCGTGCTATACGATAGACGTGGTTTTCGACGACAACGAATACTCTCCTTATACCATGAGGGTGAATAATATCAAGGGGGATATTAAGTTTGCCGTTCCTCCGGACCGGTACAAAGCGACCATCACCGTAAAACCGGACCGAACGGAATGCGGAAAGGTGTTGACCATACGATCGGAGGACTTTTACAAAAAGTATCAAAAATCCGTCAAAAACCGTTATTATCTCGAGCATCGGTTTGAGCCTTTAGGAAGGGAAGAGGATTCGAAAGAGGATCCTTATCGCTACTATCCGGACCCTTCGGGAGAAGAAGCGGTGACGGACGAAAGCGGAAGGCCTATTGTTCTGTTTTCCGAAAAAGACGCGCCGAAAGGGTTTTTGGAAGAGGAAGGGGACGGTTCTTTACTTTCGATCCTTTTGGTTTTGGTGATTCTTTTTCTTTTGCTATTTAAGAAACCGAGATAAAAGCAAGCGGTAAAAGGAAAATTCCGGCCGGGTATGATATAATTACGATAATTCCAACGTAAAGGGTGGTAGCCATGTATTTTAAACACAAACCTGACTTTGAAGAATCCTATAAAAGATACGAAGCATTTTTTCACGGAGAAACCCTCGATCGTCCCTTGGTTAGCGTAATAATACCGGTGGAAAACCCGGGTCCCGTACCGAAAAAAGAGTAAAAAGCCACCGGGAAAGATGGCTGGACGTTGAGTTTCGCGCCGAGTGCGATGCCATTAACATCGGTAATTACCGGTATTACTACGATGCTCTCCCTGTAGTTTTCCCTAACATGGGTCACGAAATTTTCAGCGCTTGGTGCGGCTGCACGTATCATTTTGGCGAAACCACCACATGGACCGAGCCTGTCATTTTGGATTGGGAAAAGGATTTCGATAAGGGAACATTGGATCTTGAGCATCCGCTGTTATTCGCGATGAACCGGTATATCGATTGTCTTTTGGAATTGGGTAAGGAATCCTTTATCGTGGGGCATACCGATTACCATCCCGGAGGCGATCATTTGGCGGCCTTACGAGATCCGGCCAACCTGTGTATCGATTTGCTGGAGAATCCGGAGTATGTAAAATTAGCCCTTGAAAAATCCTACAAGGAATACTTTTATATATACGAACGGTTTTACAAAAAGCTAAAGAACGCCGGCATGCCCATAACCTCTTGGCTTCCGGGGGTTAGCAAAGAAAAGTACTTCATCGTTTCCTGCGACTTTTCCTATATGATCGGCCGTGAAATGTTCAATGAATTTTTCCTTCCCGGCATTATGGAAGAGTGCAAGTATTTGGATCATTCCATCTACCACTTGGACGGCATCGGTGCCTTACGGCACTTGGATACCGTGTTGGATATCAAGGAGTTGGGAGCGGTTCAATGGGTATGCGGAGCCGGGAACGAAGGGTACGCCCGTTGGGTTCCCGTATATCAAAAGATCCAAGCCAAAAGAAAAGGCGTCTATTTGGATATTCATATACGTGAATTGGATTTGGTGTTTGAAACGTTGAAGCCGGACGGTGTATGGTTTCACCATATCTCCGGCATTAAGGATAAAGAAATGCTGGACAGCGTAGTCAAGCGAATAGAAAAATGGAGATAAAGGATGTGCAAAAGAAATGATAAAGGCGGTTATTTTTGATCTGGACGGCGTTATTGTGAACAGCGAGCCGATATATAAAAAGACGGATATGCGGATTTTGGAATCCTTGAACATCACCATGCCGCCGGAGGAATACAACACTTGGATGGGAACGGCGGGAGACGAGATGTTTGCAATGTTGAAGGAGCAATACGGCTTTTCGCAGACGGTGGAAGAGCTTTTGGAGCTGCAATTAAATTACATGTTGGATGAGTTTCGAAGCGGGACGTTCGGCCCCTTTGAAGGGGTTGTCGAGCTTGTGAAAGCCCTGCGGGAGGAAACAAACGTAACCTTGGCGGTAGCTTCATCTTCCCCGTTGGTATATATTCGTGAGATTTTGGATCGGCTGGGGATCTTGGATCATTTCCGATTGATCTTAAGCGGCGAAAGCATTCCTCGTACTAAACCGGCACCGGACATCTATATCGAATGCGCAAAAAGACTGTCCGTGGACCCTATGGAATGCATTGTCATTGAAGATTCGAAAAACGGCATTACCGCCGCCAAAGGAGCCGGTATGAGGTGCATCGCATTTTATTCGTCAAAAGGACGAAACCAAGAAAGCGATCTGGCGGATCGTGTTTTCGAGTGTATGGAAGACATAAAAACCTACTTGCTAAGGACGATCCGTCATGCTTAAAATTGCGAAAATCGCCATCGGACATGCATTGACCGGCTTTGACCGGCTTTACGACTATCGAATACCGGATGGATATATCGATCAAGTCAAGCCCGGTATGAGGGTCATTGTTCCTTTCGGTGCTTCCGATAAACCGACGGAAGGAATGGTTATGGAAATCGGCACAGCCGAGGAAGCCAAAGGGAGATTAAAGGACATCAAAGCATTGGCGGATGCAAAACCGGTGCTGGATTCTAACATGCTTCAATTGGTTAAGATGATGAAGCAAAGGTATATGTGTACGTGGGCGGATGCGTACCGATTGATGGTGCCGCCCGGAACCGGGGCGAAGGTCGCACGCTATATCGCCTTAACGGAGAAAGCCTTCGATCCGGAATACGATCAACATCCTTCCTTCGAGCCCTTTCTTTCGGTGTTGAAAAATGCGGATGAGTATACCGTAGAGGAAAAGGACTTGCGGCAATCGGTGCCGACGAAAGAGTTTACGAAGCTTTTGAAAAAAATGCAGGAGGAAGGCTTGGTAAGGATCTTTGACGAAAAAGAAAGCACCGTCGGCCACAAAACCGTAAAGGTGATTAAAAAAGCCGCCGACGACGCAACCGTCAAAGACCTTTTGGACCGAGACGGTTTTAAAAATATCAAGTACATACGATTTCTTGAAGTCTTGATGCAAGTCCCTCATATATCCGTACAAGACGCGAAAAAATCCTTCGGCATGTCCGATTACATGCTGAACCGTTTGGTCAAGCTGCAGCTGGCTAAATTCGATACCGTAAAGGTAACAAGAAGCCCGTTATTCGATGTTCACGTTCCGCAGGATGAAAAAAAGAAACCGAATGAGCAGCAGCAAAAGGCCATCGACGGTATCTTGGATTTGTATATGAAAAACCGTTATGAATCGGTTTTGCTGTACGGCGTCACGGGAAGCGGAAAGACCGAAGTG
>JAAYHZ010000425.1 GCA_012744235.1 Clostridiaceae bacterium | reverse complement strand
GTTACCGGCAAATCCTGAAGATTTTGTCCTAAGAAGTTGATGACCAACGTATCGGTTTCATACTCGACGGCACCGCTTGCACCGCCGATCTTTTTGGGAATCAGCTTGCCGGTAACATCGATACATCCGTCAAAGGAATGCTTTAAGACGGAGAAGGTTTTGTCAAACAAGACCTGCGGGAGAACTTCTTCGTCCGCACATTTTACTGTCAATAAATCCGTCGTTTCATCGGATAAAGGTATGGTGTCCGAAAGCTGCGTTGCGCCTTGTAGCGTCACCTCCATCCAAGCGGGTTTCGGTCCGGTGTTCGGTACCGCATAATTTTTCGGCGCGGTATAGCTAATATCGAAACTGCGTATTTCCATCGGAAAACCTTTAAAATCGATGGTTACCGCTTTATCGAGGAATGCAGTACCGTAAGGATTATCCCCGGTCTGCTCGCGAATTTTGTTTAGGTCGGAGGGTACGATTAGGTCACTAAACGCTAAAGGCTTCGTTGACCCGATCTCATAACCTTCCGTTCCGGGCTTAGGCAATACGATCTTGCCGCTGATTCTTAACCCTTCCGGCTCAAAGAATCCTCCGTCGATAGCCAAGTCCATGCCTTCTGCAAAACCGTTTTCCATTAACGTAGGAGCCACCGAGCAGATGAATTTGCCTTTCTCATTGGTATAGAGCTTGGCTTCCACCCAATTGTGATGGAAAAGATCGACTCTTACTCTGGCATGAACCTCCAGATTAACGCGGTTGGCATACATATCCAAAAGACAGTCTTGAATCCGAACATCCTTGAATCCGCCTAAATTATCACCGAAGGAAGCCGGGACACCGTCGGGATCACTGCTGTACATATAGGTTTGGTAATTAAATCCGTTTAAATCGTAAATCATCTCGCCTTCCGCCAATTCAAACTCGATGTTCCCGCCGTTTTCTTGCTTTAGGTAAGCCGATGGCAATTCAAGCTTTCCGCCTTTAATGACGATACCCGTCCAAAACGGCATATGCGTTTCCTTGGGTGTTAAAATTACCTCGTCATTGCCTTGGCTTTGAGAGCCGGCTGCTCCCGGTAAGAAAGCATCGCGGCTTAAGTCTAACGATACGCCGGAAGGATACACGATGACAGCCTGGGCACGTTGTGTATAGATATAAAAGCCGTCTTGGGATGAACCGCCGGAAACATTGCGGTTTGTCACCCTCACGGGGTCCATCTCGGAGGATTCCACCATGAAGCCTTCGCCATCCCAGTTATTTAATGTAATGGGAACGGATGCGCATTTGTCCTGAAGTGAAAAGGCGGAGGGTAGGATTAAAAGGCTGTTTTGCTGTACGACCTCGCCGTAATGTACCAATACGTCTCCCATGGTAACCATTTCTCCGTCCGTAAGCTCTCCGTCTCCTTCCGCAAGGTCGTCCATGGTACTGTGGGCGGGATGCCCTCCCGCATAAACCGCCGGAACGAGAGAGCCCCCGGCGGAGGCCTTCTCAAAGGGAATCACCAGTTTGCCGTAAAGCTTGCCGTCTTTTTTCACCTCTCCGTCTACAAATCTTAGCTCCGCTTTTTGTATTCGCAATCCGGCACCACCCGGTACCAGCAACTGCAAGAATTGCTCTTTGGAGGTGGAAAACTCGGCATCCATTTTTCCGGACATATCAAAACGCATGACGCTGTTCTCGAATTGCAATCCTTTATTGCTGAGAGTTTCCAAGTGAGATTTCATATAGATGCCGTCGCCGGTCATTTCCAATAATATTTGATTCGGATCGCCGGAAGCGCCAAGCAGGATGGTGATATCGTTCAAGTGTTCGAATGTAAACTGCTTATAGCGTATGCGGGGCAGGTTATTCGTGATTTGTATCTTCCCGGGGCTTAATTTGGCATTATGGAATTCCAAAACGTAAAGACTACCTGCCAAGTTTTGATTCGGATTTCTACTTTCCAGATACCCGCTAACCTTCGCAACTTTTCGGTTCGGAGAAAAATCCAAGCTTACCATTGTCAAGCCTATGCTTTCAAGGTACACCGGTTCCGTAAGGTAAACCGTTCCCTTTGTCAATACGTTAAAGGAAGCGCCTCCTCCGTCTTCGAATTGGGCATTTGTGATGGAAACGTTGATCGGGGTATCGTATCCGATATCCAGCCTCGCCGTACCGATGTAGAAATCGGTGAGGTAAGCTCTATCCAACTTTACATCCAACAGATCAAATCCCATGCATTTCATAAGATCCGTTTCGTAGTCATGCGTCGGTACGAAGGTTCCGGGATTAGCCGATCCCGGTGTCGGACTTATGTTTGTTGTGACCGCTGTTTTCGTAATATTACTCAATACCTGTGTACTTGTGCCGGACAACAAAAGATACGAATTATTGATGGACGGATACGAGCCGTTTGATGAAAAAGGCTTCAACAATGCCGTTACCGTCAAGGTAATCGCTCTTTCATCGGCGCCGGCTTCGTTTTCGACTCGAACAATAAAGCCGTATGTACCCGCCTTAATCTCCTTTTTCACCGTTAAAAGACCGTTATTATCGATGCTGACCTCGGAAGGCAGCGTATTGAGACGAGAAGATGATGACCTTAAAGACCATCTTAATGGCTCCGTTCCCTCGGCATACAATTGTATCTTGAAATCGGAAGAACCGGTTGTTATCTTGAAGTTGTAGTTATCCTCCCGCTCGGAAAGCTTAGGCGCCGTAATCCTCGGCCGTACGGTTAGAGTAAATGACACGGAGCTTTGGCCCGCCGCATTTTGGGCCGTAACGGTGACGATATACGTGCCTTCAGGCAAGTCGGGGCCCGCCTTTACCAAATACATGCTTTGATCTACGGAGAAGCCTTCCGCAAGCTTACCGGTATCCGCACTTTTTGCCGAAACCGTTACGGTAACGGGTTCCGTGCCGCTCAATTCGTAAACCGTTCCGAACTCGTCGCCTTGGACGATATGGAAGCTATCGCCGTCAAAGGCAATGACAGGCGCTTGGCCTGAAGGCTTTTCGGAAACCGTCAGCGTAAAGGAGGCGGATGTTTCACCGGCTTCGTTTTTCGCCGTAACCGTAACATGATAGATACCCGCTTTTAAGCTTTTTTCCGTACGTATCGTATATGACGCTTGATCCGGTACGAATCCGTCGGAAGCTTTTCCGTCGGCCGTAACGGCTTTCAACGTAACGGTAACGGGTTTTGTGCCGATCAGCTCGTAAACGGTGCTGAATTCTTCGCCTTCCGTTGAATGAAAGTCATTTCCGTCAAAGGAGATGAAAGGCGGAATGACCGTAAGCTTTTCGGAAACCGTCAGCGTAAAGGATGCCGATGCTTCTCCCGCTTCGTTTTTCGCGGTTACCGTCACAAGATAAGACCCCGGCTTAAAATTGCTTTCCGCTGTTACCTTTCGTGTTTCCGGATTTACGGCAAACCCACCGGCTAAGAGATTGGTTCCCGTAACGGCTTTCATTGTAATGTTTATGGGTTCGGTGCCTGTCAGGCTATATACGGTCTCAAAGGGGTCTCCTTGGGAGACGGTATATTTATCTTTTTCAAAGGTAATCTCGGGCTTTGCTATAACCGTTTTTTTCTGTACCGTCAGCGTAAAGGATGCCGACGTCTCGCCGGCTTCGTTTTTGGCCGTAGCCGTTACATAATATGTACCGGGGGCCAGCGACCGGGAGGCCCGGATGATGCATTCCTCTTGGTCGATTGAAAACCCTGTCGCCGATAGGCCCGAGTCTCCGGTGACCTTTATACTTACCGTGATGTCGCCCAATCCGCTGAGGCTGTATGCGGTTTCAAAGGCTTCTCCCTCGGTTATGGAGAATTTGTTGTTGTCAAAGGAAATTGTAAGTATATCCAAGGAAGGAATCACCGTTACCAAACTCGGAACGTACGTGGGTTTCCTCACCAAAACGGCTTGGGAAAACTCCGATAAGTACCCGCCGGTATCCAGAACCTTTACTTTGTACCGGTTAAATGCGTAAGGGTCGGCTTCTTCATCCGTCCACTTGTTATCAAACAACAGAGGACTTGCTTGGTAATAGATTCCGTCAGCGGTATCCGAGCGGTAAACGATATAGCCTACCGTGTCCTCGAGACATTTTTCCGGTGTCAGAGGATACATTTTCGGCGTATTCCACGAAAGTGAAACCTTCCCGTCCTCGTCAATCTCACCGATAAGCCCGTCGATAGGATCAAAAGGCCTATTTCTTCGGGGCGTAGCCTCCACCGGTTCCGGTCTCGAAGAGCCGAGATTATCCTCGTTCCATGCCTGAACCGTGTAAAGATATCGGACACCGTACATTGCAGTGGTATCCGTGAAGGAAAGGGGCTTATTCCCTAAAGGACCCGCTTCTTCTGTCGTGTTGTAATCGGAAGGAACTTCGCCGATCTTTTCCCACTTTACTTTTCTCATCATATTTTCGCTAAGGTCTATATAATCCGCAAATGCCAAAGGACCGTACTTCTCAAGGATATTTTTATAGGTCTTCCGTAATGTGGTGCTATCAATAACCTTCAGATTATCGATGACCGAAACAACATTAAATTGGGTAATGGTCTTTAATTTCGTTGTGGGACTTACGGTGAAATGTAAAGAGTTCGACACTGCATTTTGGGCAGCAGACGATCCTGTACTCCCCCCGAAGCCTGACGGAAGCGTGACGGCGGTTGAGCCCGGAAATAAATAATCATTTAACAAGTCTGTCAAATAAGTATCTTCTATGGACGGTGGCGAAAACAACGCTTCGTGAACCTCTCGGTCCGAATTCAACAGCTCGCTGATATCTTTTTCTCCCAATTTGGGAATAACCGCTCGATAGATCTCGTACCGGTCGCAATGACTCACCGCCGAGAACTGTACCTTCACACCGTCTTTCGTTTGAAGGGGCAAAAGGAGGTTCGGGGTTTGAGGAGGCTTGGTAGACGGTACCCGAAAACGCTGCACCGCACCTGTGCCGGACTCCACGCCCCAAGGAGATACGGTTGTGACTTTGTAATAGTAATAATGGGCAAATGATTGGTCCACTCTCTCCGTGTATTTGGGGTTCTCCAAAAGATCGGCAACCAAGGTCCACTCGAGCTTGGATTCGTCTATCGGCTCCTTGAACGAAGGAACCTCGCTTCGATAGACTCGGTAATAATCTACTTGGGGATCGTCGGGAACATCCCAGTCAATATAGACGTATCCTCCTTCCGGGTTATTAAGAAAGTGAGATATATACTCGGTTTGGTAGAGAAGCTGACTTGTCATGGTTGTTGTGAAGAAAGAGGAAAACATATTTTCCTCCGGTTCATCGGGTTGAAGACAGACCAAGAAAAAGTAAAGGCTTCCCGGAATAGGATTCAACCCGCTTATAAGTACTTGGTTTTGTGTATTTGCGGATGTGTTCATCTTTTTCCATCTGCCCATTCGCAGTATATCTTCTTGTGACATTTGTTGAATTTCTTCAAGAGGCCTCATTTTAAACTGCGCCTTGTAGATGATATACCCGCCCAAGCTTTCACCGCTATATGCCGGCCATTTGAGCCGCGCCGTTCCGTCGGGGTAAACGTCTTCGCCGCGGATTGCTATAATTGCATGGATATATTTATCTTCCGGAAGGTTGTTGTATCCGAAGTCGATAACGGAAGGGAACAAGGAGGAAGCGGTAACAAAGCTTCCGATGGTGACGCCCTCCGTTAATGCACTTTCAATGGTCTCGGTAATCGAGCCTGCGGGAACCGGTCGAAACGGAAGATCCTTCCTGTTTTCCAGGTCCGCAAAGGACACCGTCGCGTTATTCAGAAGTCCGGGAGGCTCGGCTGACGTATCGATCAATTGCCTTTGATGCATGGAGATATAAAGCTCGTCGGGGATCCCGGGTTCCGCATTTGTAGGCACGGCCATCGTAACCGACCGAGACCAAGCGCTTTCGTTATTCCAAGAATCCCAGGCCGAAACCCAATATTTGTAGGTACAACCCTCTACAATGTCGGTATCCAAGAAAATCATGTCCGGACTCAAGGATTCGGGATTGGTAAGCTGCAAGTACTTCACATTTTTCGAAAGACCCTTTTTCAGCGTGAATGCCCGGTAACTGCTCTTAAGCTTAGGAAACTCGGAAGTCAGCGACAGCTGCGGTTGAATTTCCTCTTCGCTTAAACCGGCTTTCGGATTATCGTATTCAATATCGGCGACGGCTTCGGGCGCCGAAATTTTCCCGGCTCCTACTGCCGTTGCACGGTATACGGTAAAACGGACGGTATCGGGAGAATCGGTAAAAATCGGCAAAATGACTCCCGGCAGCCCCGGATTCGCGTTTTGTACCAACTGAACCATAGGCGATTCCGCGATGCCGATTTCAGGCTCCGAAGAGGTAACCGAGATTCCCGTTAATTTTTCGATATTGGAAAAATGGGGAGCTTCTACGGTAGGTGCATTCGGAGGCGTCACCTTTTCCACATTCACCGTTAAAATCTCCGAGTACTCGCTCCTTCTTCCGAAAATATCGATGGAGTATATGCGGTATTCCGCCGTTCGTCCGTTATCCACCGTATCTTCATAAAAAACGGGAGATTGAAAATACAGGTTCGTTTCATCAAGAATATAGGTGATAACCACGGGTGTATCGGTGATTTTTTTGAACTCTTTTTCTCCGTCAAGCCTTCGTTCGATATGATAACCGCTCAATATGCTTTTTTCCTGTTGAGATTCGGCTTCCGCCCAACGCAAATGTGCCGTCCCGTCAATTCCGTATCCTAAAAGCTTTTGGGGCTGTGTAAGGTTATTTTCCACGCCCTTGGTTACGGAAATCTCTTTATTTGCATGAGCGGGCATTTCTACCGAATAAGTGATTTGGGTACCGTCGGGAAGGTTCAATTCGGACAAATCGTCACGGACGAGAAATCCTGCAGCTTCCGCAAATTCATCGTTCACAAAGGCCAATGTAGAAATTTGCTGACGTGCCGCAAGGATTTGTTGAGCCAGTGAAAATTTCGTTTCTCCCGCCGGTTGAAGCTTTAAAGTGTCTATAGGTGTAGGAAAATTCGCTTGATTGACGGAATACTTTTTCCAAAGAAACCCGTTTGCTTCATTGCCGGTAAAAGGTTCGCTTAATTGGCTTCCCAAAACAATAATAGACGAGTTTAACAGCCGGTCGGTTTCAGGGATCTTTTG